>JADGBP010000070.1 GCA_015231395.1 Desulfamplus sp.
CTGTGTTTGGTTGATTCTTCAAAAAAACAGCCTGATAATAGACCAAACCACCTGAAATATATGGTTTGAGTTCTGCGACACGCTCTACCGTAGAGCTTTGGGGAATCTCGAATTCGCGAAAATCACTACCGGAGAGTTTCGGGAGTCTCGAAACGGTGGGAATCTCTGCCGGAGTGCTTCGAGAGTCTCGAAACGGCGGGTATCTCAACCGGAGTGCTTCGGGAATCGCCACCCGCAAGGATAGAAATAGTTTGCTTGAAGCAATCGCCGAGACTCTTAACTTAAAATAATCTAAGGATAAACAATGAAATTACCGGAGCCACAAACCCGTACTTTTTTGAGCCTCATTTCAGAAATTGAAAAAGGGCAAATCAAAATACCGCAATTCCAAAGAGATTTCGTGTGGTCTATCCAGAAATCTGCCGGATTAATTGATAGCATAATCAAGGGATATCCAATAGGAACTTTTATATTTTGGAAAACAAAAGAACGATTGCGCTCAATTAGAGATCTGGGAAATCAAACTCTACCCGAAGCAGATAAGGGGGAGTCTATTGATTACGTTCTTGATGGACAACAACGATTAACAAGTCTTTATGCATGCCTGAAAGGAATTTCCATAAACAGGGAAAATGGGAAGCGAATAGACGATTTTGCACAAATTTTCATTAACCTTTTAGCAGAAGAACACGATCAAATCGTATTTCTTGACACCGAAGATAAAGCAGAAAATAGCTACATTAGCATTCTTGCCTTATTGACAGGAGATTTTACTGTTCTGGCATCATACCCGTCCGAACATCACGAAAAGTTGAAATTGTACAAAAATAGAATTGAAAGTTATCAATACTCAATAATACAAATAAAGGACGCCCCTATCGATATTGCCACAGAGATTTTTACTCGAATCAATGTTGGAGGAAAGCCATTATCATTATTTGAAATAATGGTCGCCAAGACGTTTGATCAAGATAGAAATTTTGATTTGTCTGAAAAATTTAATGAATTAATAGAAGTCCTTAAGCCACATAATTATGAAACAATTTCCGATGCAACAGTTCTCCAAGTTATCTCCTTAATAATTACCAAAGAATGTAAACGTCAAATAATTTTAAGGCTCGACAAGAAAATGTTCATAGATACTTGGGATAAAGCAATAGATTCAATCGAGCGTACAGTTGAATATTTTAAGGGATTTTATCGCATCCCTGTTTCTCAATTACTCCCATACAACGCATTGATTGTGCCGTTTTCTTATTTTTTCTATCACCACCAAGACAAGCCAACAGGTGATAAACAGAAATACCTTCAAGATTTTTTCTGGAGGTGTTCACTTTCCGGTCGTTACTCATCAGCTGTCGAAAGTAAGCTGGCTCAAGATGTGAAAAGAATTGATATGATTTTAAAAGGTAAATTGCCAACTTATGACTGGTCTATTGACACCTCGAAAGATTTTATCATCGAAAATGGATGGTTCAGTGCTGGTAGAAGTTATATAAAAGCTATCTTGTCAATCTATGCTTATTTCCAACCTAAGTCTTTCAATGATAACTCTATAGTAAATATTAGTAATTATTGGCTAAAGCAAGCAAACAGTAAGAATTATCATCATTTTTTCCCAAAGGCATATCTGAAGAAACAAAATGAAGAAGACTTTTATATAAACCACATTCTTAACATAACAATAGTAGATGATTTCATTAACAAAAGGGAAATTGGCGCTAAGTCACCTGCTGTATATATGAAGAAATTTGCAAAAATTAATGACGATATAGAAACCGCAATGAAGTCACATCTTATTAACGATTTAGATAAGTTCGGAGTATGGGAAAACGATTATGAAGCATTTTTCGAAGAAAGGGCAAAACTAGTAAGTAAGGAAATTGGTAAACGTATTATAAAACAAGAAATTGATAAAAAAGAGCAGCAAGAACTTAAAGATTATTACGAAGAAGATACTACGGTATCAGAATAACAGCGAACAAGGCGGTTCACTTGACGCCGAAAAGCTCAGCGGCGGTGATGCTTATTGCTTTATGAAAGCTGGATCTGAAATCGGTCTGAAGCCGGGTCGAACCAAGATGAATATCTGTTATAATGGGGATAGAGTCTCTTTTTGGCCTTGAAATAGGGGTTACAATCGCGTTTTTGGGGCCAAAAAGAACGTTTTAACGCGAAAGAATGCCCAACAAATCAAATACAGCGGACGCAAAAAACCGTGCCGCTGATTTGGGCGTTGATCGACTGAGTGACAATAGCGGAGAGAGAGTACAAGAAAGCGAGAGAACCGAAAGAACGGACATATGAAAACAGTTTGAAATAGATGAATGGAGAACTATTGTTGTGAAACGAAATCAACTCATAAAACATTTGAAAATACACGGAGCGTTCCTGTTGCGTGAGGGTAGCCGTCATAGCATTTTTCAGAGAGATTCGTTTAAAACTGAAGTTCCCAGACATAAAGAAATTGTTGATGAATTAGCCAGAAAAATTTGTAAAGACCTTCAGATTCCTTTTGTGAGGTGAAAAAATGCGGTATCGTGCAATTATAAAAAAGAGTGATAAATGGTGGATTGGATGGCTTGTCGATTTGCCAGGTGTAAATGCTCAGGAAAAGACCAAAGAAAAACTCATTGAATCACTGATCATCGGTGCTATGGACATGATAGCTCTTGAAGTGCCTTTTGAGCCAGATGCAATAATGACAACCATTGACATTCCAGAACCTCCATGGATAATAGAGGGCAAAGAGAATAAAATCGCGTTTCAAGTTCGTTAGCAATGGGGCGAGGGTCGGACCGAAAGAACTGAGAGAGCCGAAAGGATGCGAGAACCGAGAGAAAATGAGAGTATCCAACCGAGCAGGAATAAAAATTTCTATCGGAAGGATACGGTCTAATCGCCGCCCAACCAGTCGCTGCAGCGGACTGAAGCCGCTGAACTCGTCGTTATACCTTTGAAAAAAAATAAGAATATGAAAATCAACTACTATAATTTTGATGAAAATGAATCTGATATTGCAGAATCACTGCTTATAATTGATAATCTTAAATCTCAGATTGATAAGAAAAAATCCCTTCAAAGAGAGCATTGGTCAGCAATTCAGGAAAAGCTTCGTATTGACTGGACATATGATTCCAATGCTATTGAAGGCAGTTCTCTTACGAGAGGCGAAACATTATTTTTTTTAAAAGAAGGTCTTACTGTTGAAGGAAAACCATTCAAGGATTTTCTTGATGCCAGAAATCATGCTGAGGCAATTGACTGGCTTTATGAAATGATAAAAGATAATCGCTCTATCTCCCAGGGACTGATAAAAGAAATGAATGCTCTCCTTCTGTCAGGGGTTAAATATACACCGGCAATCAATCAGAGCGGTCAGAAAGTCCGAAAACCGGCCAATCCGGGAAAATACAAAATTCTGCCAAATCATGTTTTGCAAACAGACGGAACCATTTATTTTTATACAGATCCGATTCATGTGGCAGATGAAATGGAAACCCTGTGCGGATGGATTAATGAAAATATTGTAAACAGACACCCTCTGGTTGTTGCTTCGATAGCTCATTACAACATGGTAAGAATTCATCCCTTTGATGACGGTAACGGTCGTGGAGCAAGAATTCTTATGAATCTGATTTTAATCAAAAAATGCTATCCGGTTGCAATAATAAAAAACGAAAACCGTCGAAAATATCTGACAGCACTGAATCAGGCGGATAAAGGTTATATTGTACCTTTTATAAAATTGATTGCCGACTCATTGATTGATACAGAAAATATTATTATTGAAGAACTAAAACGCTTAAAGGATAAAACATAAATATTCAAGCCTTTTATGATGATTAGAGTAAACAAAAAGGCATAACCCTGCACTGAGCTCGGAGGCAAAAGGTTTCCGCTCCTATCGTCGCTACAACCTTTTGTGCCGGTTAGCTTAGCGTTATTACAGTCCACTTTAGTGGACTTTTTACATATTAGCCGCGATTTATCGCTCGGCTAATATTTGGAAAAACTTTTTGGGGGACAAAATCTATGAACGCTCATAAGGCTCTACAAAAAGAAAACAGCTCATTGATTGATTACGAAACAGACATTGCTGCTTGGGCAAATGAACAGGCGTGGTTGGTTCGTAATAAAAAATTTGAATTGTTGGATATTGAACATCTTGCAGAGGAAATAGAAGACGTGGGTAAAAGTGAACAGCGTGAACTATCGAATCGTATGATTATACTTATAGCACATTTGCTGAAATGGCAGTTCCAACCAGAACGGCAAAGCCGTAGTTGGCAGGTCACTATTCGTAACCAACGGAAGGCAATTCAAATTCATTTAAAGCAGGTACTCAGTCTGAAAGTAAAGCTCAATGATGCTGAATGGCTGGAAATCATATGGGGAGACGCTATTTATGAGGCGTCAAAAGAGACCGGATTAGATAATTTTCCTGAAACATGCCCATGGTCAATCAATGATATTCTTTCAGATGCATGGATGCCTATTTGATTAATAAATCAGAATCTACGATTTAAGTTGGAGAAGTGTCAACCGGTAAACGCTCAGGTTGGATTGGATTTCCGACCACTCCGCAGTATGAAAACAAAAACGTGTTTTCACGGTAAATATAAGGATGCCAAAATGAGATTCTATTATTCAAGGTATTGTTGGAAATATGGTTTGACTATGGTTATTTTAGCATCTCTATCCACGATTATGGTAAATCATTCTTTTGCAAATCCTCAATCTGTCGCAAA
Source organism: Desulfamplus sp. (assembly GCA_015231395.1). GTDB lineage: Bacteria > Desulfobacterota > Desulfobacteria > Desulfobacterales > Desulfobacteraceae > Desulfamplus. Next base: position 4,752 of record JADGBP010000070.1, read on the forward strand.
CTCTCAATCTATCGCAAACACCCAATCTGTCGCAAACACCCAAGCTGTCGCAAACACCCAATCTAAAATATTTATCCTTGAAGATGGGCTTACAAAACAAGAGATCACACAATATCTTGATTATTATATTGACGATACCAATAAAGACAATAAAAATAAACGTGATACAAATAAACGTGATACAAATACTAAGTATAGTAACAACAGATTAGATATTAAAACTATTGCATCTGAGCAATTTTCATCATCTTTCAAACCATTAGAAGGTAAATCAAGTTTTGGCTACTCTCCTTTATCATATTGGTTTAGGCTAACTGTTGAGAATAAGACTAACCACCCAATTGAGTGGTTTATTGAGTATCCTTACGCTGTTATGGATAAATTTATCTTTTATAAACCAATTGATAACGAAAATGGTAAAGAACAGCTTTTTTCAGTAATTAAAAGCGGGGATAAATACCCTTTTTCTGAGCGACCAGTCAACTTTCGCACCACTATTATTCCAATAACCCAAAATCCCGGACAAACTACATTTTATTTTAATCTAATATCAGACGGTTCTATCGTTGTTCCATTATTAGCGTGGGGCAAAAAACGGTTTGAGAGCCATGTGAATTCTGATTCTGCTGTAAACTGGCTCTATTATGGAGTGATGCTTGCTGCGATATTGTATAATTTTTTTATCTTTTTATCTGTTAGGGAGTGGACTTATCTATATCTGATCGTCTTTATAATAGGTGTATCTTTATTCACAATGACGCATAATGGACTATCTTTTCAATATCTTTGGCCTAACTCTATATGGTGGGCAAATGCTTGCCACCCGTTTTCCGGTTTTTTAACGTGGATTGGGGCAATTATGTTTACCATATCATTTCTATCTACTAAAGTAACACTTCCACGCCTCCACATTTTTTTAACCATAATGGTATTTTGTGACATTTTAATGCTGCTGACCTCTTTTATTGTGCCATATCATATTGCAAGTCAGTCTATGGTTATTTTTACAGCTATCAGTGTATTGTCTATGTTATCAAGTGGCTTGATTCTCTCTTTTAAGGGACAACGTCAGGCAAAGTTTTATGTATTAGCGTGGTTAAGCATGTTAATAAGTTCACTTGTATTGGCATTAAAGGCTTTTGGATTTCTTGAAAGTAATGTTTGGACAGATTCAGGTGTTCAAATGAGTATCGCACTTTTTGTTACCATACTCTCTTTCGGACTTGTAGATAAAATAAATACAATGAAGCAGGAGAGGCAAAAAGCTCTTGAAGAAAAACAGAACGCTCTTGAAGAGAAGCAGAAGGCTTTTGAAGAAAAAGAGATGGCTTTAAAGATGGTTAGTGCATCTGAAAAACAGTATCGACTTCTTGCAAATAGTGTCAAAGAGGTTATATGGACACTCGATTTAAAAACTTTGAAATTGAACTACATTACCCCTTCTATATTTCAGATGACAGGATATACTGCTGAAGAGGCAAAAAGTAATTTTAGTTTTAAAAAGATGTTATCTCCAGACTCTGCTAAAAAGACGATGGAAGCTATTAAAATGGCAACTACCATTAATAAAACGGCAACTACCATTAATAAAACGGCAACTACCATTAATAAAACGGCAACTGCCATTAATGAGAATAAAAGGCAAAATTTTGAAGAGATGCCCCAGATTGAAGCTGAGTTCTATACAAAATCAGGCGATGTAATATGGGTAGAGACCAACCTCACTTTTTTGCGTGATGAAGATGCCAAACCTTTTGAGATGCTTGGCGTTACCCGCGATATTACTCAACGGAGAAGGACAGAGAAAGAGAATAAAAAACTTGAAGACAAACTCATTCAATCCAACAAACTTGAAGCAATTGGAAACCTTGCTGGTGGTATCTCTCATGATATGAACAATATTTTAACCGCCATTATGGGTTATGTGGAGATTTCACTTTCAGATGTGCCTGAAAATTCCAAAATTCGCACGCGACTTGATAGAGTTATAAATGCCTGTTATAGAGCCAGAGACCTTGTAAAACAGATACTTACATTTAGCCGTCAGGATAGTCAGGAAAATATCCCTGTAAATATAAATCTTATGATAAAAGAGGTTCTAAAACTAATAAGAGCCTCGTTGCCTGCAACCATTAAAATTCAACAAAACATTCCAAATGATAAATATATCATTATAGCTGACCCAACTAAAATCCATCAAATTATAATGAATCTTTGCTCCAATGCTGGTTATGCTATGCAAGAACATGGTGGATTGCTTGCGGTTTGTACTGAACTTATGGAACTTGACCCGGATAGTGCTGGTAAATACATAGATCTTAAACCAGGAACTTATATCCGTATGACAGTGAGCGATACAGGGCAGGGCATGGATAAACAGATAAAAGAGCGAATCTTTGAACCATTTTTTACTACAAAACCGCGAGGACAAGGAACTGGTATGGGACTTGCGATGGTTCATGGTATTGTAAAAAGTCTTGATGGAAATATTTATGTTTATAGCGAAGTTGGTAAAGGCACCACATTTCACCTGTTTTTCCCAAAAGCACCAGAAGGGAGTCAGATAGGAAATATTGAATCTCTTGCTATTGTAACTGGAAATGAAACTATTTTATATGTTGATGATGAAGCTACAATTGTGGATATGGCTCAAGAAATGTTGACAACCCTTGGATACAGAGTTGAGGGAGTTGTTGGAAGCATGGAGGCATTTGAAAGGTTCCAACAAAATCCTGATAGATTTGATATAGTTATAACGGACCAAACAATGCCGGACATGACAGGTTGTGAGCTTGCAAAAAAAATCTGGGAAATCCGTTCTGGAATTCCCATTATTCTATGTTCAGGATTCAATACTCTTGTAAATCCTGAATCATCAAAGAGTATTGGTATCAGTGAGTATGTTATGAAGCCATACAGTAAGCAGGAGATATCAATAAAAATCAGAAGAGCATTGTGTGGTGAGTGAAATTGAAATTCCTAAAACATATGATTCATTCCATAATTAAAGCGTATTGGATTAAGCCATGACCGCATATTTCATAAGAAGACTTCTGCTAATTATCCCCACATTTTTAGGTATAACCATAATGGTTTTTGCCATTACCCGTTTTGTGCCGGGTGGTCCGGTAGAAAGAATGATATCTGCCGCCCGACAGATGCAGACTGAAGGAGGCAGCGGAATCTCCCGAGGATCAGGAAGAGAAAACTCAGGGCAGCCGCTTTCTGAAGAGCAGATTCAGCGGCTGAAAGAGTATTACGGTTTTGACAAGCCGTTGCTCCAAAGCTATTTTGCTTGGCTTTCAAAAGTTATGGTCGGGGATCTTGGAAAATCTACACGATATTATGACCCTGTCTGGAACATGATCACGGAGCGTATTCCAATATCTCTCTATTTTGGTATGCTCTCTTTAGTGCTTGTTTACGGGGTGTGCATTCCTCTTGGCATAGCCAAGGCGGTAAGACACAGAAGCGGTTTTGACAATGTCACATCCATTATAATTTTTGTTGGTTATGCCATTCCGGGATGGGTTGCAGGTGTAATGCTTCTGGTTGTTTTTGCCTCACGCACAGATCTCTTTCCTCTGGGTGGTTTTACCTCTGACATATTTTATGAACTATCGTTCATGGAAAAAATTCGGGATATCTCATGGCATACCACCCTGCCTCTTCTTGCCTATGTGATTGGCTCATTTACAGTAATGACCCTTCTTATGAAAAACACCCTGATGGATCACCTGTCATCGGATTATGTAAGAACCGCCATTGCCAAGGGATTGTCATTTAAACAGGCTGTTTTCCGTCATGCCTTGAGAAACAGCTTAATTCCAATTGCCACACATTTTGGCAACAACATCTCGGTTGTTTTGACCGGATCATTTCTAATTGAAAAGGTATTCAACATTAACGGAATGGGGCTTTTAGGATATGAATCTGTTGTGGATCGGGACTATCCGGTGGTTATGGGGATTCTTGTCATCTCATCTCTTCTGTTTATGATTGGCAATATTCTTTCAGATATCTGTGTAGCTCTTGTTGATCCACGGGTGAGGTTTCAGTAAAAAAGGAGTTTTAGAATTCAATCCATACTACATTAGAAATAAAATAGGAGTTTTAAAACGCAATGAATACGAAATTAGAAATGAGATATAAAAAGTCACAAAAGGAGCCATAGTCAAACCATATTTCCAACAATACCTTGAATAATAGAATCTCATTTTGGCATCCTTATATTTACCGTGAAAACACGTTTTTGTTTTCATACTGCGGAGTGGTCGGAAATCCAATCCAACCTG
>JADGBP010000071.1:0-500 GCA_015231395.1 Desulfamplus sp.
AACTTGGAGGCTCAACCAGCTCCTTTGACGTTCTGAGTTAACTTTATGTTTCGAGCTGAAGTCTCTTTTGTCTCAATGTCCTGACTGGCATATTGTTCGTAGTCATTCTGTTCTGATGCCATGTTTATCACCCGTAATCAATCTTAAATATAGGATGTAGTAAAATTAAAAGTCGTTTGGAAATAGAAAGAAAATAAAAAGAAAACAGAAAAGATGCAAATCGATAATTTGATTGGCTAAATCAAAATGCATAGATTATATGAATTGAAATAAAAAAGGCGGGTGATTCTTCATGGAGAGGTTCAGGGGCAATCTGCCATGAAGAATATTTTTCATGGATAAATTAAACTATAATTAAAGAGTTCATAAAATGTGGCACTTCCTCCCCTATCCATTCAGGGTAGCGGTCGTTTACTTAATACTGGTTATGGAGATTGCTTGTGGGCTTCACAACTTGAGTTTAAAATTCCGCCCTTGGAAGGAAGTCACAATTCAAGATT
>JADGBP010000071.1:531-3900 GCA_015231395.1 Desulfamplus sp.
CATGCTCCTTAGCATACTGGATAATATCTTCTCCCGGAGAGAGCCCTCTTACGCTCTGCTGAGCAATAAACTTCACACCGGAACTCTCCATGAAGGTTCTGGCAAAATCCAGATCCTTTTCCGCTTGAATAATATCCGCAGTTTTTTCATCAGCCCCTCCCTCCATAGATGTGATAATATGGACAAAAGCGTTGGTCAGCAGAGCATAATCTCTGGCAAGTTTCAATGCCCGTTCCCCTACCTCTCCACCATTGTATCCAACCATAATTTGCATAATCATCTCCTGCTTTTTTACATCCATCATTTCCGGCGTTTATATCCAGCATTTTAGGCTTTTATATCAAGTATTTCCGACCTTTACAGCCAGCATTTTAGGCTTTTAACATACAGCATTTTCAACGTTTACATCCAGCGTTTACGACGTTTATAGGACTTAATGTTTTTAAAGGATTTTCTGCCCCCTCCCTGAGTTACACCAAGATAAAACTCCTTGACATCAGGGTTATCCTTGAGTTCATCTGCCTCTCCTTCAAGAACTATCCTACCCGATTCCATAATATAGGCGTAATCAGCAATCTCAAGAGCGATTCTGGCATTCTGCTCAACCACAAGAATGGTGGTTCCGGTAACCTTGTTGATCTGAAGGATATTATCAAAAATCTCCTTCACAAGCAGGGGAGCAAGCCCCAGTGAAGGTTCATCCAACATCAGCATTTCAGGAGCAGCCATCAAGGCTCTGGCAATGGCTATCATCTGCTGTTCTCCTCCCGAGCTGTAGCCGGCCATGCGGTTGGTGATATTGGCAAGGCGTGGAAAATGCCTGTACATCAACTTGTAATCCTCATTGATTCTTGAATTACCGTCTCGGCGGGTGATAGAACCAACCTTGATATTCTCGCTTACCGTAAGGTGCTTGAATACTCTTCTGCCTTCCGGAACCATAACAGCCCCTTTACGTACCACCTCTGTGCCAAGTTTGTTGGTGATATCATGACCCCTGAAACGAACATATCCCTCTTTTATGATACCGTTCTCCGGCTTGAGCAGACCGCTTATTGCTCTCAGGGCAGTAGTTTTCCCCGCCCCATTGGTACCAAGAAGAGCGACAATAGTGCCCTTTTGCACAGAGAGACTGACACCTCGTAAAACCTGAACAATATCGTTATAAACCACTTCAATATTGTTCACTTCCAGAATATTTTCCTGTGCTGATGATTTTATCATAAGGGTAATATCTCATATAAGTTTTAAAGCAGGGACGCATGGACGTGCGTCCCTACAATTTCATGTTTCATGTACCAGTAATGGCATAGTGTTTTACAAGCATGGTTTAAACACTGTCTCTTCAAGGCAGTGTTGGTTCATCTGAATTTATGGCAAACTCAATTTTTAGAGGAGCTCCTACTGCCAGGCTTGCACATGCTAAAGTGGACAAAGTAATGTCAGTATCATTATCATCAAGAAGGCGGCTAACTACAGCATAACTCGTGTGCATACGACTTGCCATCTCTGTTTTGGTGATATGTTTTGACTTCATTACTTTATTTAACTGCCATGCAATAACTCGTTTAAGAGCTGTTGCTGTCACCTCTTCGTGAATTCCATCTTGTTGAAGGAATTCATCAAAGTCACTTCCAATGTGCGGATTAACCATAAAGACCCTCCTTAAGTTTTGCTTTACGAGCTCTTGCTGTATCAAGTTCCATTTTTGGTGTTTTCTGTGCCTTTTTAATAAAGGCATGGAGCAAAACCATAATCTGTCCATCTGTTACAGTAAATAACACTCTTGCAATACGACCTTGAAGATGACTGCGAACCTCCCAAAGATCTTTTTCTATCTTTCGTACAAGAGGCATGCCCAGCGGCCAGCCAAACTGGACTTCTTTGATGTCTGTGCCAATAATCTTCCGGTCATCAGACGATAATTCACGCAAAAATCCACGCACTGGCTCATTACCAGTATCCGTGCGGAAAAAATTTACCGCTAAAATCGGCTCATTCATACTTTTTTTCTATTGAATACAAATAAGCAGACAACACCTTCTGCACTCTTAAACAGCCTTAATCTACAATTAAATCTTAATTTTTAAAAGGATGTCTTTAGGAGCAAAAGGTGTTATTCAACCTTATTTGATTTTTTTCATATACTCGGATGTAATGGGTTCACCAATCTTGCGGAATTTCCCTTTCTGAACACTGTAAATCTGGAGAGAATCCACGCCGGCACGGTCAGTTAGTGAATAGGTAACAGGTGCAACTGTTGTGGGAGGCTGATAGGCATTGGTACCATTCATGGCGTTAAGCTCATCATAGAGTGTCTTTTTGCTGATCTCAAGACCCTTTTCCTTGGCACGGCGAATCACTTCAGTAGTAACCTGAGCAACCATTATACCATTAGCATAGTTATGTGAGTTGGCAGTTTTGCTGTCACGTCCATATTTTTTGGCAAGATCAAGCTGAAGGTCAGTTCCAGGTCCAGGTTCCGATGTAATTGTGTAAGATGTTGTCCAGAAAAAATTTTCAGCCGCATCTCCAGACAGATCAATCAGATCATTTCCACCGGTATAATGTGCACCAAGGAATGTGATCTTGCCGGGTTCCCCAAAAGTTTTAGCTATAAGTCCAAGTCGGGCAGCATCCTTAATCATGGTTGCCACAGGAGATTGAACTGTCTGGCAAATTACGTATTGAACTCCTTTGCTCATAAGACGCTGAAGCATTGCTGTGTTGTCAAGGTCATTTCCATGCTCTACCACCTCAATTATTTCCATGTTAAGTCCTGCAGCAACAGCTTTTTCCACATCAATGACAGGTGCACGTCCAAATGCTGACGGATGGATAAACATCGCGGCTTTTGGTTTGTCGCCTTTATGATTTTTCACAACATACTCGGCAAGAGAAACAGCCTGCTCAGAATATGAAGCAATAGGTAAAAAGATATATTTGGAACCGTCCAGATTACCGGCATGAAAAGATGCGGGTAAAACAGGAATCTGAACCTCATCAAAATCTTTTTTCAGTGCAAGGGTACTTCCTGTTGAATAGTTCAAATAAAATACAATGCCCTGATCCAGAAACTCCTCAAAGTTTCTTTTTGTCACGTCTGTCTGATACTGATCATCCTTTATTGTGCATTCAATTTTATCCTCTCCAAGAATTTTGGTATCATTTACAAATCTAAAATAATCCTCAACTCCCTTGGCATATGGATTACCTGCATCTGATGTAGGACCGGTAATCGCGAGGGAAAGTCCAATTTTATAGACCTTTCCACCGGCATTTGCCATAGATGCCATTCCAATAGTCAAAGCAACAACCAGTAACAGACGAATAAAACCTTTGCGTTTGCTGTTCATGTAACCTCCTGAA
>JADGBP010000071.1:3999-5675 GCA_015231395.1 Desulfamplus sp.
GTTTTTGATGTTACTTCTGATTTAACACGGTTAAGAGTTTCGGTAAGAGTTGCAATGACATTCTCCCTGATATCACCGGCGACAGCAATATACATAACATCATCTCCTACATTCAGAGTTCTGTTTTCCTGAATCTCAACTATAACCTCAACAATACCTGACTTTGCCTTCTGTTCAGCAATGATTTTTTGCAGTTTGTCATGATCAACGGTCAGTGATAAGCCTGTAACTTCCTCTCCATCTCTTGTGGTTAAACGTACCACCCCATTGTGATACAGAACCATTCCTACTTTTGCATAATCAGGATGTTCTTTAATTCTTTTTTTAAGATTGTCCAGACTCATTATAATTTCCTTTTATTTGATGTTACGGACTGGTTATTAACAATCATTAATATCTAAAAGGCCATGTTTTTGTATAGGATTTGGCGATTCTCCACCAGTTGGCAATTCCCCTTGGTTCAAACATAAGAAAGAGAACAATCACAAGACCAAAGGTAAAAGGACGCAGTGCTGTTGCTAAATTCATGCTGGAAGGGAGATAGTCAGACGCATATTGAGAAAAGTTTTCAACCTGAAGATTGAGCATCTGTATGGCTGCCGGGCCCCAAAAAGAGCCGTTCAGCGTGCCCAGTCCTCCCACAATAGCCATGGCAAGATAGGAGATGGAGTGATGAAGGGTAAAAGATTCAATTCCCACCCCGTTATAAAGAAAAGCGTGGACAGCACCGGCTACACCGGCAAGAAATCCTGAAAGAGCAAAGGCATAGATTTTTGTGAATCCAGGATGCATTCCCATTGCATCTGCTGCTCTGTCATTATCCCTGACTGCCACAAGAGCCCTTCCATAACGAGTTTTAAAAAGATTTCTTACACCGAATCCCATCAATACAATCAGAACAAGGGCAACATAATACCAAAAAATATAATGATTATTCCGTCCTATTTCTCCGGTAATCCACATAACCCTGCCTACAGATATTGTCTGACCCTGGTTGAAAAAGGCTAAGAATTTGATGATCCACTCAAAAATCATCTGGAACGACAAGGTAGCAATAGCAAGATAAAGATGTTTGAGCCTAAGAGCCGGCAGACCCACAATTGCACCGGCGATCGCACCAGCAACGCCGCCGGCAAGAATTAGTATCGGCCACATATGTGTAATCAAAAAATGATCATCTCCAAGCAATCTGGCACAGGATGCCACAGTATAGGCTCCTACCCCTACGAAAGCCGCATGACCAATGGATATCAATCCTGCAAAACCAGTTACCAAATTGAGCCCTAAAACAGCAATCACAGCAACCAGGATATTATCTATAACCAGCATATGAGGTCTGCTCAAAGAGAAAAAAAACGGCCAGACAAACAGTATTAAAAGAAAGATTGAAAAGATAAGTCTGTCAAGGCTTGTCACAAAAGTACGCTGCTCTTCCTGATATGTTGTAAAAAAATTTCCCGTTGCCAACCATCTGTTTGCTGCCATATTTTACGCCCTCTCAACCCATCTGTGTGCTGCCATAGTTTACGCCCTCTCAACCCATCTGTGTGCTGCCATATTTTACGCCCTCTTAACCCATCTGTTTGATGTCAAATTTACACATTGACACCATTTATACCCTCTCAATTTCGTGTATGCCAAAAAGTCCATGGGGTTTGATGAGAAGAATAATCAAA
>JADGBP010000071.1:5772-9037 GCA_015231395.1 Desulfamplus sp.
TGTGCTGCCATATTTTACGCCCTCTTAACCCATCTGTTTGATGTCAAATTTACACATTGACACCATTTATACCCTCTCAATTTCGTGTATGCCAAAAAGTCCATGGGGTTTGATGAGAAGAATAATCAAAAGAATAATATAGGGCAACACCTCTCCGGTTCCATTCAAGCCCCAGTTGCCATCAAGATAACCTCCGGCAAACTGCTGAATCAGTCCCATTATGATACCTGCAACCACTGCACCCAAAATGGAGTCAAGCCCTCCCAGTATAACTACCGGAAATACTACAATACCAAAGGCATGCAGCGTATCAAAATTCAACCCTGTAATATTGCCAATTATTCCACCGGCAGCCGCGGCCGAAAGTCCTGCTGTTGCCCATGCAAGACCAAACACGCTGGGCACAGAAATACCTACAGACATGGAAGCGAATTGATCGTCTGATACTGCACGCATTGATATTCCCACAGTCGATTTTTTGAAAAACCATGAAAATCCGCCAATAAGCACGGTGGTGATTATGAGACCCACAAGCTGTGTCCATGATATTGAGACGCCACCAATTGCAATGGGTTCTGTTGGCAGAAAAGGAGGAAATGAAAAATTTCTCGTACCAAATGGAGTCAGGTAGATCAGGCCATCTAAAATTGAGGCAAGTCCTATTGTCACCATGATGACCGAGATTATGGGTTCGCCAATTAGTCTTCTAAGAAAAATCCTCTCAACACTCCATGCTAAAAAAAAAGTTATAATCATGCTTATGAAAAATGAAATATAAATGGGGACAGATGCCCACACAGTAAGGGCATAGGTAATAAACGCACCTGATGCTATTATCTGACCATGAGCAAAATTAGCAACTCTACTTGATTTATAGACAAGAACCAATCCAAGAGCAGCCAGAGCATATATGGATCCAACTACCACACCACTTACGACAATTTGAAAAAAATAGCTCATTTTTCACCTTTTATTTGTAATCCTGAATCTGTGGTATCTTAATAGAAACTGCTCTTTCACCATAAGGATTATAAAAAAATAATTCCTCTGTGATCATGCTACGCGAGAATTATTTAAAAGCATCATAAAATGTAATTTGGGTTTTTACATTTGTTGACTGACCGTCCTGATATTGAAATCGGGCTTCCACATCTTTGGTTTCAACTGATTCATCATAAAGCCCTTCATAGAGGTTGAGATATCGTTCCATAACAACTTTACGACGAATTTTCCCGGTTTTTGTAAGCTCCCCGTCATCCACATCAAGAAGTTTGTAAAGCAGAACAAACCGCCTGATTTTAAAGTGCTCTTTTTCAACCCGGTCATTTACTCCCCTCACCTGCTCAAGGATCAATTGTGCCACCTCTTTTTTGCCTGAAAGATCCATATATGTGGTGTATGAGATTCCCCTATCTTCTGCCCATTTTCCTACCACTTCAGGATCAATATTGATCAGCGAGGTTACATATTCCCGTTTGTTGCCAAAAATCACCGCTTCTTTAATATATGGGCTGAACTTGAGCTTGTTCTCTAAAAACATGGGGCTGAACATCTCATTGTTGTGGTTATGCATAACATCGGAAAGGCGATCAATCACCACAAGATGACCTGTATCATCAATATATCCTGCATCACCGGAATGGAGCCACCCTCCTTCAAGTAGTTCAGCGGTTTTATCCGGCAACTGAAAATATCCTGGAGAGACTGACGCAGACTTTGAGAGTATCTCACCCTCGTCACTTATTTTGCATTCAGTGCCTGGAAGTGGCATACCAACAGTATCTGGTCTGACATCGCCATCACGGTGCATGTAAGCGATTCCGGTTATCTCTGTCTGTCCATAAATTTGTTTCAAATTTACGCCAATGGCCTGATAAAATGTAAAAAGTTCAGGCCCAAGTGCTGCCCCTCCGGTGTAAGCTCGCCTGAGACGAAGAAGTCCCATCTGATTTACCATAGGACGGAAGATGATCTGTTTTCCAAGCCATGCCTTTATCGTTAGCATCAATGGAAGTTTTTTCCCTGCCATACGGTATTTTGCCGCATCCTGTCCGATCTCAATAAAATAGTTGTAAAGCAGTTTGTTAAATCCATAGGACTGGTCAATTTTAAGCCATATGGCAGAGCGGATAGATTCGTAAATTCTGGGGGCACCAAACATGAAATGGGGTCCGATCTCCTTCAGATCAGACATGGCTGTTTCCACCGATTCCGGAAAATTAATAGTGATGCCAGTAGCCATGGCGATCCCGAAAGAGTTCATCTGCTCTCCAATCCATGCAAACGGAAGAAACGAGACATATTCATCGCTGGTTTTAAGAGGATCAACTTTTGTGATCTGAACCCCCATATTGATATAGTTCCTGTGGGTCATCATGGTACCCTTTGGCGTTCCAGTAGTGCCGGAAGTAAGGCAAAGATGGCACACGTCATCAGGTCGACCTTCGTCAACCAAGGAGTCAAAAAGTTTGGGCTCTTTTTCGTGAAGAGAGTCCCCGAGTTTATAAACTTCTGTTATGGAGATAAACCATGGGTCTGAAGTATAGTTTCTCATGCCCCTGGGATCTTCGTAAATCACCTTTTTGACGGCCGGGATTTTTTCTCTTATATCTACCAGTTTGTCCACTTGCTCCTGATTGTCGCAAAATACCGCGGTGACCTTCAGTGAGTTAATGATCTCTGCTATTTCATCAGGCATTGTTGTCTGATAGATTCCGGCAGAGATTGCACCCAGTACGTGAGAACCTATGGCAGTAAAGAGCAGTTCAGGAATATTGTCACTGATTATCGCCACAGTGTCTCCCTTTTTAATGCCAATCAGCCTCATGCCCAGAGCAGTTTTCCGAACATGTTTGTAATAAGATTTCCATGTATAGACATTCCATATCCCGAAATCTTTTTCCCGAATTGCAACTTTATCTCCACTGTAGTTAACCCTCAGACGGAGCAATTGAGGAATGGAATATTCCGTTAATTTTTCGCTGTTTTCCACTGGATGTTATTTCTCCCAGATTTAGCTGATTTACGATATCTGCTTCTAATCATTCTCTATACTTGCTCTGCAAATGATTCTCTATACTTGCTCTGCAAATGATTCTCTATACCTACTCTGCTAATCATTTCCTATGTAAGCTTCAATAACCTTGGGATTGGATGCAACCTGTTCCGGTGTACCTGAACCAATTAGTTGACCAAAATCAAGGACATGGATTCTGTCAGAAATATCCATTACAACACCCAGATCATGCTCAACCAGAACTACGGT
>JADGBP010000072.1 GCA_015231395.1 Desulfamplus sp.
TCTTCTACCATTTTTGCAGTAATCTCCACAAGATTGTCATATAGCTTAAAATCCTTACAAATTAAAATTATAAATAATATCAATCACTACAACAATACATGAATAACAAATCAGTAATGCCGTCAACCACAATAAACGCAAAACTTTAATTCATTATCTGACAGGTGTCAAGATTCATTGTCTTAATCATGGCAATATTTGCTGCAATTTCTTGCTGGATTGAAAATCTTCAATAATAAAGATAAAAATACAATTGTCATTACACCTTGTTGTGAGATATAAAAAGCATACACAATCCTTAATCAGTGAAAAAAATCATTGGTAACATAAACCGTTTAGCTATAATTATTACAATTATTAAAATTACTAAATAATCAAATAACTATACTGGAGAATTAAAGAACTATGCAAATAAACTCTCAAACCCCTCATATTCTGTTAGTTGATGATGAGATAATACTACTTAAAATGTTGAAAAGAGTATTTGAAAAGTCAAAATATCAGGTTTCACTGGCTGAAAATGGAATAGATGCACTTAAAATTCTTGATACAGAAACTATTGATGTAGTTCTTACTGATATAAATATGCCCGGAATGAGCGGTCTTGAACTGGCGGAGAAAGTTGTAAAAAATTACAACGCCGATGTTATTGTCATGACAGGAAATATTCAACAGTATGGATTTCAGGATATTATCTATACCGGTGCCTCTGATTTTATAAAAAAACCATTCTCTAACGAGGAAATTATTGCAAGATTAAATCGCGTTATCAAAGAACGTCAAATGGTTGCCAGTCTTAAAGAGACAGAACAGAAACTTCGTATTGCCAAGGATCATGCAGATATTGCCAGGGAGCAGGCGGAAATAGCCAAAGAACAGGCGGAATCCGCAAATCAGGCAAAAAGCCAGTTTTTGAACAATATGAGTCATGAAATGCGAACCCCCATGAACGCAATCATGGGATTCAGCGAGCTACTTTTGATGAATCCACACAAAAGAATCAATCCAGATGATCTGAAACATATAGAGTCCATCCACACATCTGCAAAATATCTGTTGGTCATTATCAATGATCTATTAGACAGCTCAAAGATTGAAACCGGAACAATCACTCTGCAAAGCAACCCTTTTGATCTCAGGACAACAATAGATACCATTATCAGCACATCAAAAGAAAATGTTCATGACAAGGGTATTGAACTCTCCACCATGTACTCACCAGATGTAACTTTTTTCTACAAAGGCGATCAGGCAAGGTTGGGTCAGGTGCTCATGAACTTGATAAGCAATGCCATTAAATTTACCAGTGCCGGAAGTGTTTCTATTTATATTCTTCAAGAAAAATATTCTGTTTCACATGAAGAAGCTCTTAAATCCGGCTTAAAGCGATGTGAGTTTTGCAATCAATCCAAACATTGCAGCGAAGCTGTTTATGCTCATTCCAAAGCCAGCCTTAAATTTATAATTAAGGATACGGGCATTGGGATTCCTGAAGAACGCAAAAACGCTTTGTTTAATGCTTTTGCCCAAGTTGATAATTCTTCAACCAGACGTTACGGAGGAACAGGTCTTGGGCTGTTCATAGCAAAGCGGCTGGTAGAAATGATGGGTGGAAAGATCGGGTTTGAGAGCAAAGAAGGTAAGGGTTCAACTTTCTGGATCACAGTGCCTATGGAAATCACAGAACCTCTGGAAAAAAATCAGCAGTCTGAAATTTCGGTCATGGAAAAAGAGCCGATATATGTTACATCCTCTTTGAAAATGGAAAAAGAGCAGATATCCGATAGATCCTCTTTGAAAATGGGAAAAGAACAGATATCCGATACATCCTCTTTGAAAATAGCAAAAGAGCAGATATCTGATACATACTCTTTCAAACAAAATGCGGAGTCAGACAATACAAGAAGTCCTTTTGATACTGTCAACTTAAAACAATTAAAGATTCTTCTGGTCGAAGATCAGTTTTTTAATCAGCAGTTGATGATGGCAATGTTGCCCATGCACAATATTGTAATTGCCGAAAATGGTAAAAAAGCTATTTCTATTTTGGAAAAAGAGAAGTTTGATATTATTTTCATGGATATTCAGATGCCAATTATGGACGGTTTTGAAACAACCGCCATTATTCGTAATCCAGACTCTGCAGTACTTGACCATGATGCGTTTATTGTTGCAATGACAGCTCATGCAGGTGCCAACGATAAACAGAAGTGTCTTGACAACAGCATGAATGATTACTTGTCAAAACCCTTTGAGCCACAAAAACTGTTTGCGATTTTGAATAATAAATTTTATGACAGAACACCTAACGAGACGGATCACCCGCTAACAAATATTGAGGAAAGCACTCAGGAACGGTCTCAGAAAAACACTCGAGAAATAACTCAGAAAAACACTCCGGAAATAACTCAGAAAAACACTCCGGAAATAACTCAGAAAAACACTCCGGAAATAACTCAGAAACATACTCCGGCAAAACCTCAGGAAAACACGATTGATATGGAGGCTTTGATGCAGCGTCTTAATAATAATCAAGAGCTTGTAATCAGACTGACAGAAATATTTTTATCTTATTATGAAGCTAAACTGGCTGACATCAAAAACGCTATTATGTCTGAAAATCCTGATGCTCTGAAAATGTCTGCTCATGCTTTTAAAGGGATTTTGATCAATTTTGGTAAAAAAGGTGCTGGTATCTGCCAGCGGCTTGAAAAAATTGGCACTACAGGAGTGATGGAACAGGAAACTGTCATGAAGCTATATGACAATCTTGTGGAGATTACTGCAAAAATGGTAGAAGAATTAAAAATATATTGGCAAAATTTAGAATCAGTTTAAGATGTTAACCTTGATTGGCAGAGTAGGGGCAATCCCTTGCGGTTGCCCTTCTTCAAAAGAAGAGACACCAAAATATTTTTCTGAAAATCTATAGAATCTGAACAACTATAGAAATAGAAATTTAAAATGGAAAGGACAGGCAAATTGAGTAATAAAAATTTTAACTACAATATACTCACGTTAATACTCGCCACTCTATTTTTATTGACATTCTGTGCTTTTGTCTTTTTTTACGAGAAATATGAATATCGTGAAGCAGAATCTCGTTTCAAACAACATGGAATAGTAATCTCAAATTCACTCTGGAATCTGGATCCACAAGGGACAAAAGAATATCTGACCCTTGCATGTAAATCCCACAATTACAAAAAAATTTCTGTAATTGATACCAGAGGTAATTTTTTTCAAAATATTTCAGATGATACTACAAAATTTACTGAAGCCTTCTTCACATCCATCAATCTAATTCCTGAAATAAATCTTGAATCTGATGTCATGTATAATGGAAAAGAAATTGGTAAGATTAATGCTGTCTGGAAATCCTATGCCATATATTCAGAGCTATATGTTCTATTTGCCCTTATTCTTGCATATGCTGTCTGTCACCTTAATATAGGCTTGCTTCGTTCCAAAAATATGCTTGAAAAGAGAGTTCGGGAGCGGACAACAGAACTCTCCAATGTTAATGCAAAATTTTTCACTCTTAACAAGGAAATCTTAAATGTTAATGATTCCCTTTATTTTGAAATACAAGAGCATCGCCGAGCAAGAGAAGAGCTGTATAAAAGTGAGGAAAAATATCGTATTCTTATCGAAAATATCCCTGACATTCTTTGCCGGACAAATATGGAAGATGAGATTGTTTTTATATCACGCTCATGCGAAACTCTTTCAGGCTACACGGCTGAGGAAGCAATCGGCAGAAAATCGGCAGAATTATTTTACGAAACACCTGAAAATAGAGCTATTTTTTTGAAGGCACTTGAACAGAAAGGTTATGTGAATAATTATGAGGAAAAATTAAAGAAAAAGAATGGCTCAAGCTGGTGGGCTTCAACAAATGCTCATTTTTTCAAGGATGCAAACGGTAATATTGCAGGCATTGAAGGAATATTTCGTGATGTAACCAGCAAAATAATGCTTGAAAACGAACTTAGGCAGGCTCAGAAAATGGAATCAATCGGAATTCTTACAGGAGGAATTGCACACGATTTCAATAATATTCTGAGTATAATGATTGGCAACGCCGAACTGGCTCTGGATTCTATGCAAGAATGGGATCCTGTTTATGTTAATATTGAGTCTATCAAAATTGCCGGACTGAAAGCCTCAGGTATTGTGAAACAGCTCCTGAGTTTCAGCAGGAAGAGTGATATAGAACTTGAACCAGTCAATATTGCAGGCATTGTAAATGAGTCTTTCAAGCTATTACGTTCAACAATTCCTTCATCAATAGAACTCAGGAAGAATATTAAGGATAATGACGCCATAATTCTTGGAAACCAGACCCAGATACATCAGATTATCATAAATCTTTGTGTTAATGCATCTCATGCAATGGATGATTTGGAAGGCATTATAGAAATCGGGGTAGAAAAATGCAATTCACTAAATACATCTGAGTTAGACTATCCAATATACGACCATGTCAAAATCACTGTAACAGATACGGGACATGGTATTGATCCTAATATTATCGACAAAATTTTTGACCCATATTTTTCCACAAAACCCATTGATAAAGGTACAGGCATGGGACTTGCCGTGGTTCATGGCATTGTCAAAACCCATAATGGTTTAATCAAAGTTCACAGTAAACCCTTAAACGGTACTACATTCAACATTTTTTTCCCGTTAGTTACTCAGATACCTGAAATCAAACCTGAAACTATAAATAATCTCATTTACGGAGAAGAGCGGATACTGTTTGTTGATGATGACGAATTAATTGTTGAGATGACACAGGATATGCTTGAAAGGCTTGGCTACAAGGTTGAAAGTACAACAAACCCTGAATA
Organism: Desulfamplus sp.; assembly: GCA_015231395.1. GTDB lineage: Bacteria > Desulfobacterota > Desulfobacteria > Desulfobacterales > Desulfobacteraceae > Desulfamplus. The sequence goes on from JADGBP010000072.1 coordinate 4,857, forward strand.
TGCACTGGAGCGTTTTATTGCCAGTCCAAATGACTTTGATCTGATGATAACTGACATGACCATGCCGCAGATGTCAGGGGCAAAACTTGCTGAAAGAATCAGGCAAATACAACCCGATTTTCCCGTCATTATTTGCAGTGGTTATAGCTCCCTTATCAATGAGGAAACAGCCCATGAAATAGGTCTTTCAGCCTATATTATGAAACCAGTTTCCATGCAGGAGATGGGGGAAACAATTCGTAATGTCCTGGATAAACACAAGTTGGGATAGGAACATTTTTAGCTGGATAAGCACGAGTCGGAGGTCGGACATTTTTAGCTGGATAAACACAAGTTCGGGCAGGACATTTAGTTGAGGGATTTATGATTTTTTATTATGACGATTCAGAATATAATTCTTTTAACAACATCTTGTTAATCATTGTCATGCTAATCTGCCTTCTTACCTACCAAGTCTTTGGCACAGCACAAGAGAGCACAGCACAAGAGAGCATAGCACAAGAGAGCATGGTAAAAGATAACATTGCAAAAGAAAGTAGTGTCAAAGAAAGTAGTATCAAAAAGAGCATTGTAAAAGAAAGCATTACAAAAGATAGTGTGGATAGGGTAACTTCTGTAGAGACACTTGCTAATTTAAGTCTGGAACAGTTGATGTCAATTGAGGTAAGTGCCACAACTTTCTTTGATACTCCTCCTGAAAAAGCCCCGGGTTCTATCTATCTTATTTCACAAGAAAAAATGGAAACTTCCTATTCATCAAGTATTTCTGATTTTCTTGAGTATTATGTTCCGGGTGTAAATATTTCAAGGGCTTATATTGCTGGCACTCTCTACTCAGCAAGAGGAATTGCATCGCCATCTAACTCAACTACGCTTTTTATGGTAAATGGCACAAACATGAATGTAAGCACTGGAACAGGAATCAACACAAACCTTAATCTTCCACTTCTTGGCGATGTTGAACGTATAGAGGTTTTAAAAGGTCCATGTTCAATTATCCATGGTAGCGGCTCTATAAATGGGTTTATAAACGTAATTCAAAAAAATGGCAGAGATAATCAGGGCGGATTTATTAACACAGAAGCTGGCTTAAATGATGGGCTAATCAAGGCAGAGACTGGTTATGGTGTATCATCTTCAGAATATGGAGATACTTTTATCTATGCTGGTGCTGTAAAATCAGATGGAATTAGTGAATCTGGAAACAGTAGCTCTACTAACCAAAGCAGCATAAATGATAATTATTTTCCTAATATAAACAGCCGTTTTTCTTTAAATTGGGAAAAGGATAATTTTCATTTAATTACCTTTTTTCAAAACGAAGAGGTTGTATCTACATTACCTTGGAGACCCTTCAAAAAAGAACCAACTACTACTAATCATAATAATAATATTGCTACCAGCATCAGTAGTAATATTATTGCTACCAGTAGCAGCAGTAATACTACTAATACCGCTGCTATTCCTACTACTGCTATTAATAATAACTCATCAGGTTTTTCTAATAAACATGCTGGTATGAAAACTATTGCCCTGCTTCCTCAGTTAAATCTTGACCTTACTGACACTGAAAAGTTGACCATAGAACTACCTATCCAATATTCCGAGTATGAACCAGCATACTTATCTTCAGAAACATTTGGTCTTGATTCAGAAATTCAAATAAAATCCAATTTAATATTTAAAACTACCAGATTCCCAAACCATAGGGTGGCTCTTGGAGGCTCAAACTATTTTAAGCAGTGTGATTCTGACCGTATTTCAATCTATCTTCCATCAATAACTACAGAAGATGGTGATTCTATGATTGATACAAAAGCTAATCTTTATTGGTTTCAACCATCTCTATTTTTTGAAGATAATTATCAGTTTACAAAAGATTTAACACTCTTTGCTGGTCTTAGATATGATACTGTATATGGAGCTTCAAATAATTTTAAGAATGTTGAAAGTTTTACTATAAGTAATGATGAAGGGGGGACAGATTATATTCCATCTGGTTCTTTAGAGTTTAGTGCAGAAACTGAGTATGGTTATGCTTTAATTCCAAGATTTGGAATTACATATGATATTGATGAAAATAAAATAATAATCAAATTTGTATATCAAGAAGGATACCATTTCCCTGATTATACCACAATAATGAAGTCTATTAATTACTTCAGGGGAGATGAATCTTTTAATAACTCTAATGAACCTTTTGTTGCCGAAGAGGTGAAAAGTTATGAGCTTAGTTATTATCAAGATTTTATGGCCAATAAATTTCAGTTTAACTTAAGCCTATACAGTAATATCTTCAATAATACAGTATATGTCTTTGTTGATGAAGGCTTAGACGGATTAAGCGACACCCAAATTGTTGATAAATTTATATCTTCAGGCTTTGAAGCATCTTTAACTTATAACCCCGTAAACGATACAACTATGGAGGTATCCTACTCTTTTTCAGAGCCATATAATATGAATGATGATACTAAAGTGAATCCTCATCTTGTAGATAAAACAGGTGATCACTGGAAAGCCTTTCCTGAACATACAGTCAAAGCAAATATGACTAAATCATTTATGAATGAAAAATTAGATATTTCGTTGGGATGTCTTTTCAATACAGGTATCAATACTGTTAATAATGATTTTATTCAAGGCAAGAACTCCTCAACAGATATGTTTAACCATGACAGATTTGTCTTCAACATAGGTGCAAGATACCGTTTAACTAAAAACTTCTCATTAATAGTTAAAGGCAAAAATATCTTTGATAATGATGTGCCAGCCGCAGGATACTACTATAACCTTCAAAATTCTGAAAATATCTCCTTAGAACATCCAAGCTACTATATTGGCTTGAATTGGATATTCTGATGATAATCAATAGACTCAAAAAGATATTCAAACAGGGGCAAATAATCAAACAAGGACAAAAAATCCTTATTTTATATGCTTTATATGCTGTTTTTAATTTGTTTTCACAAATAGTGACAGTTACACCTCAAGCAGAAGCCCAAGAGCCTTCAAGACAGGAGATTCAGGCAGCGATGATAATCAAATTTACAGATTTCATTGAATGGCCGCAGGAGTCCTTTGCTGAAAATTCAGAAGATTTTACCATTGCTGTAATTGGTGAAAATAAGTACGAAGGTATTTTTGAACCATTCACAAAACGTCTTTTTCAAGATAAAAAACTTAAAATAGTCTATTACAAAGATATTGAAAATATTTATAAAGATGTTGAAAATATTGGAAAGGTTCAGATTTTAATCTTCAATATATCGAAAAAAAAGAAAGTAAAAACTCTTCTTGATAAGCTGAAGGGAAAACCAATTTTGACTGTTGGAGATTCTCCGGAGTTTGCCGAACACGGTGGGATTATCAATTTTGTAAAAAAAGCCAATAATAAAATTGGATTTGAGATTAACATAGAATCAAAAGATTTCTCAGGCATTAAAATAAGTTCCCATCTGTTAAAGCTTGGCAAAATTATAACTCCTGAATAGAGGGAGTTACATCAATACAGACTTCCAGAAAAACATTTTGGTATCTCAATTTTTAAAAAGGGCAACCGCAAGGGATTGCCCCTACTCTTGCCAATTTAATTATCTGAAAAAACTATATCCTATAAACACACAGCCCTGACGGGTTAAAGTAAAGGAGCTTCCTGTTATGAGATATCTCTTTATGGCTATTGTTTTTGCCATCTTTGTCGGCTTTATCCCCCGTTACTCTGGACATCATATTTTCGGGCTAATTCTTGGTCTGTTTTTTGCAGAAACGTCCTGACAGAGAGAACAATCAGAACAAAAATCTGGGAAAGCTCCAGCGGATTGACAAGAGGAATGTATGGAAGAGGCACAGGGTTGCCATGATAAAAATTACTCCTTAAAATC
>JADGBP010000073.1 GCA_015231395.1 Desulfamplus sp.
AAGTTCAAACCACAATAAAATTGTTCATACTGATATTTCAGCATAAAAGTTCAAACCACAACAAATCTGCGCATACTGATATTTAACAATACTCCGATTCCAATCATATTAGTCACAACAGAAGATCCCCCATAACTTATCAAGGGAAGAGGTACGCCGACAACTGGCATTAAACCCATTACCATGCCAATATTAATAAAAATCTGCCAGAAAATCATGGTGATAATGCCAAAGGCAAGAATTGACCCGAACATATCACGGCAGCAGTATGAAATATTAAGCCCCCACAACAACAGCATGAAGTAAAGAAAAAGCAAAACGCAACAACCCACAAGACCCCACTCTTCAGCCAGAACAGACAATATGAAATCTGTATGGTGCTCTGGCAGAAAGGCAAGAGCATTCTGAGTGCCTTTTAAAAAGCCTTTTCCTGACAGCATTCCTGAACCAATAGCAATCTTGGATTGAATAATATGGTATCCAGCACCTAATGGATCTCTATCAGGGTCCAAAAAGGTTAACACTCTCTCCTTCTGATAATCCTTTAAAGCAACTAACCATGCAATTGGAATTGCCGAAATTGACACTGCGGCACAGAAAAAAAATACACTTTTCTTAACTTTTACAAACAGTGTCATTGATGTCGCAATGAAAAGAAGAAGAAGGGCTGTCCCAAGGTCAGGTTGAATCACTATGAGAACAAATGGGATAAAAAGCAGCAGGCCTGGTTTTATAAGATGCTTGAAGGGAAGGCCTGTTTCCGAGATAGTGCATGAATAAACAGAGGATAGTGCAAAAATAAGTGAGAGTTTCATAATCTCTGATGGCTGCATGGTAAAAGACCCAAAAGAAAGCCAGCGTTTTGAACCACCAACATATTTACCAAAAAAAAACACTGCAATCAGAAGCCCTATACACAACAGATATAAAAGCAAACTGCCCTTATCAAACATCTTATAGGGAATAGTTAGAGATACAAGAACAACGCCAAAACTTCCTGCAATCCAGATCATCTGCTTTTGGAAGAGAAGATGCATTGCACCACCGGGATCTCCTGCATTGACAGCACTGTAAAGCACTCCCAGCCCTATCACAACAATCATAAACGTGATAAGTATCAATCCCCAGTCAAAATTTTCCAGAAGCCGTCTGTCAAACACAACAACCATCCATATAAATGAAATCCCTTTCACCTTGTAATATTTGGCATCTACTTGGCATTTGGCATCATTCCCTTAATTTCCAGCCATGTTCGTATAACTTCACTTGCCAGCGGTGCCGCAGTAGTTGAACCATGTTCACCATGTTCAATAATTACGGAAACTGCAATTACAGGTTTCTCGGCAGGAGCGTAGCAAACAAACCATGCGTGATCCCTTAAATGATAATCCAGTTTTCGCTTACTGTCTCTGTCTCTTTTTGTAAGAGTAAATACCTGAGCTGTGCCTGTTTTTCCTGCAATATCAATCCCTTCTATGCGAATGAGTCTTGCTGTTCCGCTTTCACTATCAACAACTTTGAGAAGTGCCTCTTTTACTAATTTGAGGGTCTGTTTGCTGGCAGGAAGCCCACCCAGCACTTCGGGCTTCATATCTATGTAGCTCGTCTTTGATTGATTATAATCCTGAATGGACTTTAATATTTTAGGACGATAAATAGTACCATCGTTGCCTATAGCAGCGATAAAAATTGCCATCTGCAGCGGAGTAACAAGATCAAACCCCTGCCCAATGGCAATTGAAAGGGTTTCCCCTCCCTGCCAAGATGTGCCAAAACGTCTCTTTTTCCATGCTGCAGTAGGAATAAGTCCGGAACGCTCGTTGGCAAGTTCAATTTGTGTCGCTCTGCCTAACCAGCAGCCATGTGCATATTTGGCAAGTGTATCCACTCCAAGATCTTCACCGGCACGGTAGAAAAAAACATCACATGATTTCTCAAGTGCCTGCACAATATTAACTCTTCCATGCCCCCATTTTTTCCAGCACCTATATACTCTGTTGCCATATTTATACTCTCCTGAACAGAAACGGGTAGTGTTGATATCTGCGACACCTTCTTCAAGAGCTGCCATGGCAGTTACAATTTTGTATGTTGATGCTGGAGGATACTCTCCCTGAATAGCTTTGTTTGACAATGGTTTATCAGGGTTTGCCAAAAGAGATTTCCAGTTTTTACTCGAAATTCCCCCAATAAAATCATTAAGATCAAATGATGGAAGACTGACCATGGCAAGCACATCTCCATTGGATGGGTCAATGGCTACAATAGCACCGGACTTGCCTTCCATTATTAACTCTGTTTTCTGCTGAAGTTTTGAGTCAATGGTCAGAAGAATATTTTTTCCTGGAATAGGGTCCACGGTTTTAATCACGCGAACTAATCTTCCACTTGCATCAACTTCTACCTGCCTTCCTCCTCTTTTGCCATGCAAAATATTTTGAAATGCTTTTTCTGCACCATATCTACCAACCGAATCGCCAGACCTTACATCTGGATAATTGTTGTTTTCAAGCTCCTGTGAATTTACCTCTCCAATATAACCAATTACATGAGCAGCACTCATTTTATAGATGTAGTTCCGCATAGGCTCAACATCTACTTTGACACCGGGAAGCTCGAAATTATGTGCCTCCACTACAGCAAGCTGATCTCTTGTAATATTTCTTTTCAGCAGCAGTGGTTTATAAATTGAAAATTTTTTGCCAGCATCAACTCGTTCCGTGAGTTCTTCAATAGGCAGCTCTGTAAGATCTGCAAGCACATTAATTGTATCAGTGACTGGCTCGGCATCCTGAAGTATTATTTTTAAATCAAAGGACGGTATATTATCAACCAGCAGTGTGCCGTTTCTGTCATAGATCAAGCCTCTTGAAGCCGGCACACTTTGAAGTCTGATACAGTTATTTTCCGAAAGTCTTCGATATTCATCTCCCTGAATCATCTGAAGATAAACAAATCTCATCAAAAGAACAGAAAATGCGGACATGATTATAACTGTTGCGTTCATGAGTCTTTTTTTGACCCAGTCCTTGTCCGGATTTTTCATACAGTGCCTTTTGAATCTAAATTATCACAAATATTGTGCATACCATAGATAATTACAATGCAAATTGGAATTAAAAAAAATGCCCACAGGCTCTGCTTTCCTGCGACAACAATATTTTGTATTGAAATAAATTCAATGCCATATCTGACAAAAAATGAAAAAAAAAGAAATGCATTCTCCATCATAACTGCAAATGCACTGATACAGGGCAGAAATATGATGTTTCCTCGATGTACAAATTGTTTCAAAAATTGAACCAGTATAAATATCCATATATAGGTAATTGTGTAAAGACTCAATGGGGCACCAGAAAGACTGTCCATGCACCAGCCAATCAGAAACACCGCAATTATTATGGCAGAATTTGAGAACATCAAAGAGAAAAAGAGAATAATAATAATCAGAGGATCAAAACCATGCGGAAACCGTGAAACGGACGGAAGTAGGGAAGTTTGAATAAGCATCAGAGTCAGAGATAGAAGAACATAAAAACAAAATTTTATCATTGTTCCTCTTTTTTGGAAGGTTTTGCAGGTTTGGAAGATGAATTTTTAACAGATTTTTTTATTTCTTTGGCAGGGTCATTCTCTCTGTTAGGAACATTCTTTTTGGCAGAAACATTTTGTCTGGCAGGGTCATTCTTTTTGGCAGAAACATTTTGTCTGGCAGGGTCATTCTTTTTGGCAGGAACATTTTGTCTGGCAGGGTCATTCTTTTTGGCAGGAACATTATCCGAATTTATAGCACTATCCTGCGACTGGGAAGATCTTTTAATTGAATTTGAAGAAGCCTGTTTTTGTGAACTAAGCCCCGGTTTGTCTGACAGATTCTCGCTATCATCCTCTGAAATATCTATTTTACTATCTTCAATTTTATTATCTTCGCTTTCACTATTTTTAATAGGAATATCCGGTACGCTGGCAACAAGTACCTCTTCCAGTTTATCAAAATTAACAAAAGTCTTAATAATAATCATCTGAAAAAGATCCGAATTTTCCTTCTGAATATCAAGAACTTTTCCAATTCTCAACCCCTTTGGAAATACCTGATCAAGACCAGATGAGACAATAATATCTCCCTGCACAATCTCATCTTTTCTTAAAGCATATTTAAAAAGACATTGATCTGTATTGTTGCCTTGAACAATACCTCTTGCCCTTGAACTCTGAACCAGAGCATCTACAGCACTGTTACGATCAGTGATAAGAAGCACTCTGGAAAAATTTTCGGAAACCGTTTCAATCCGACCTACCACCCCTTCTGAAACAAGAACTGGAAGACCCTTTATAAGACCATCTCCACTCCCTTTGTTGATCATAAGAGTTTGAAACCATGGAGAAGGATCTCTTCCTATTACCTTGGCTGCTATAAAAACATTTTCAGAAGCATTATTGAAATCAATAAAGCTCCTTAACCGGCTGTTTTCAAGTTCAAGTTCCATGCACCTGTTCTGTGCCCCCATTGCAAGTGCAAGCTCTTTTTTCAGCTCTATGTTCTCATTTCCTGCGGAAACAGTTGCAAAATAAACTCGCCATATACCACTACACCAGGCAAATGACGCAGAAACTGCCATTTGAAAAGGGGATATAAGGGCTATGGCAATATTTTCAATACCATTGTCAGGCAGAGCATTTCGGCTGCTGACCGTAAGTACTGTAAAGCTGGTTGCTATAAAAAGGACAATCCCTATGAGAAGTACTGTTTTTGTGGAAAACATTGAATTATGTAATGACCACTTCTCTTAAAATATCAATGGCATCTAACGCCTTGCCACACCCAATAGCCACAGTGGAAAGAGGATCTTCGGCAATAATAATGGGAAGACCAGTTTTATCACGAAGAAGCTTATCCAGGTTCTTTAAAAGTGCTCCACCGCCTGTCAAGACGATACCGTTATCCACAATATCTGCCGCAAGCTCGGGCGGCGTCTGCTCCAAAACAATTTTAACGGTCTCAACGATAGCATCAATTTGTTCGGATATAGCCATGCAGATCTCTTCAGAGTCGATTTCCAAGATTTTGGGGACTCCAGAAACCAGATCACGCCCTTTTACTTCGATGGTCTCCACTACATCTTCATCAGGATAAGCATTTCCGATGGTTGTTTTAATAATCTCGGCTGTTCTCTCTCCGATAAGCAGATTATATTTTCTTTTGATATGCTGGGTGATCGCCATATCCATTTTGTCACCAGCCACACGTATGGAACGGCTGGTTACCATGCCTGCAAGCGAAATCACTGCAACTTCTGTAGTTCCGCCTCCAATATCAACTACCATATTGCAAGTCGCTTCTGTCACTGGAAGACCCGCACCAATAGCTGCTGCCATTGGTTCTTCAATCAGAAAAACCTCTCTTGCTCCAGCAAGCTCTGCAGATTCTCTAACCGCCCGTTTTTCCACCTGTGTAATACCTGATGGAACAGCAATAACAATTCTGGGTCTTACAAGGGTTCTGCGGTTGTTATGTACTTTTCTTATAAAATGTTTGAGCATTGCCTCTGTGACTTCGAAATCGGCAATTACCCCATCACGCATGGGACGTATGGCAACAATATTGCCCGGAGTTCTTCCAAGCATTTTTTTGGCTTCAATACCCACTGCAAGCACTCTGTTTTTTGCTCTTTTATCTGTACGTACAGCAACCACTGAGGGTTCACTGAGTACTATTCCCTTCCCTTTGACATACACAAGCGTGTTGGCAGTTCCAAGATCTATTGCCAAATCACTTGAAAATACACCAAGAAGAGAATCTAATAACAGGTTCATAATACCCCTTCTAATGAAACAATCATAATAACAGTAATGTCATAAAATAGGCACATTACAACAAATGTTCTCTTTAATCAAGACTCTGACAGTGACAAGGTGCGTCATCATCTGCGTCATAATATTAAAAAACACCTGCTAACAGAAAAGCAAATTTTTTACAAGCACAAAAAATATAATCCATACAAATCATGTATGGATCTTTGTCAATAAAGGCTTGATATTATGCACTATATTTAATCAAAGATCATAATCATAGCAAAGTTTTTGCGATAATATTATGGATTTCAGGGCGGAACAGCTTGATTTTCTGATTCTCCCTGCTCGGATGCACCCTGTTGGAAAGCAATATAACAATAAGGTTTTTCAATGGATCCATCCAGAATGATGTACCGGTAAAACCAAGATGACCAATGCTTTCAGATGAAAAATATTTGCCAGTAGAAGAGCCTGACAAGGAAGGAGTATCAAATCCTGCAACCATATCAAACCCGTCTTTTTTTGCCAGAAATTTTTTCAAAATATCAACATTAATGAAATCATTCTTTTTATCATGAAAACATGTCTTATTTTTATCCTCGTGGTTAGTAGAAACTCTGTAATGAGAATGATTACTATGCAATAGATGCATCAACTCAACAAGAATTTGCCATACACCTGATGCAGTACCAAAAAGCCCTGCATGACCATCAACCCCTCCAACTGCCCATGCATTGTCATCATGCACTTCACCACGCAGTATTTTTTTTCTCCAGGGACACATTTCAGTAGAGACAAATAACTTTTCATGTTTTGTCAGTATAGCTCTGTTTTGATGGTTTGTGTGTATGAAAAAAAGCTCATCAATTCCAGCCAGTTCATAGATCTGCTCTCTGGCAAACTTATCCAGTGGACAGCCCGATATCTTTTCAATAACCCATGCAAGAAGCATATAACCAAGATCACTGTAAATTTGCTTTTTACCAGGTTTTGCCAAAACAGGTTCCTGAAGAACAAATTGTCTCATAATGCTTTGACGTAATTCTTCTGGATGGCATATCACTTTTTCATAAAATGGTCTGTGGGCAGGTAGTCCAGATGTATGACGCAGAAGATGATCTATGGTAATATCTGCCTTATCCGTACTAAGACTCTCCGGTAAAATCTGTCCAAGACTCTGGTCAATGAAAATTTTTCTTTGCTCCACAAGCTTCATTGCACAAAGTGCTGTTGCAAGTGGCTTGGTTAACGATGCAAGGTCAAAAACAGAATTTGTCTGCATCAACTGCCCAGAACCAATATCCGCAAGCCCGAATGCCTCATGGAATACTATCTTGTCTTGGTGAGATACTAAAAGAACTGCACCGGGAAAGATTCCGCTGTTAACTGCGGTCTGCATATGCATAGCAACAGCCTTCATGTTCATAGCAATACCCTTCATAATTTATAGCAATACCCTTCATAATTTATAGCAATACCCTTCATAATTTATAGCAATACCCTTCATATTTATAGCAACAGCCTTTATATTCTACGATTGTGTTAATATCAAATATGTTTATTGTTTACACACATATTTATTTATTGTATTAAAAGAATTCCTTAATTCTGGAAAAACACTGCTTATAATGTTTTTAATGCAACATGGTTCTGTAACATAGTTCAATATGGTTTAATAATGATGCTTAAAAAATAGAGCATTGATATTACCAAAAAAAATAACGACTATAGACTTCCAGAAAAATATTTTGGCCTTCTCAATTTTGAAGGGCAACCACAAAGGATTGCCCCTACAGTGCTCTTGCCAATTTAATTATCTGGCAAACTATATTATTTTAAATAACTATTATTATTTTAAAAGGTGACTTCATGACACAAAAGATGCAGACAATTGACGGTAACACTGCTGCAACACACGTAGCTTATGCCATGAGCGATGTAGCGGCCATCTATCCGATAACCCCATCAAGCCCTTTAGGTGAAATTGCCGACAGCTGGGCTGCGGCAGGTAGAAAAAATATATTTGGTCAAGTGCTTACTGTCAAGCAGATGCAGTCTGAAGCAGGTGCTGCAGGTGCTGTTCACGGTTCTCTTTCAGCAGGAGCTATCACAACTACATTTACCGCTTCACAAGGACTGCTCCTGAAAATACCTAATATGTACAAAATCTCAGGTGAATTGCTTCCATGTGTGTTTCATGTGACGGCAAGGGCTCTTTCTGCTCACGCGCTCTCCATATTCGGAGACCATCAGGATGTAATGGCCGCACGCCAGACAGGCTTTGCAATGCTTGCCTCAAGCTCTGTTCAGGAGGCAATGGATCTTGCTCTGGTTGCCCATCTTGCAACTCTTGAGAGCAGAGTCCCTTTTATGCATTTTTATGACGGATTTCGGACATCACATGAAATCCAGAAGATAGAAGTTATTGACTATGAAGATATGGCTTCTCTTATGAACTGGGATGCTTACAAGGCATTTAAATCAAGAGCTATGAACCCTGAAAAACCCAATACCAGAGGAACTGCCCAGAACCCAGATATCTATTTTCAGGGAAGAGAGGCAGCAAATTCCTTTTATCTGAAGGTGCCCTCTATTGTTAAAAAATACATGGACAAAGTAGGAGCACTTACCGGCAGATACTATAATCTGTTTGACTATTTTGGAGATCCGGAAGCAGACAGGATAATCATTTCAATGGGTTCAAGCTGCGAGGCAATCGAGGAGACCGTAACAAAACTCAACAATGACGGCGAGAGGGTGGGCGTTGTAAAAGTTCGACTCTACAGACCGTTTGATGCGTCTGCACTTATGTCAGTTATCCCTGCTACAGTGGAAACCATAACAGTACTTGACAGAACAAAGGAACCGGGTGCACTTGGCGATCCGCTTTACCTTGATGTCTGTACTGCATTTATGGAAAAAGGAGAGGGACCAAAAATTGTTGGAGGAAGGTATGGGCTTGGCTCCAAGGAGTTCAATCCACCAATGATAAAGGCGGTTTTTGA
>JADGBP010000074.1:0-8397 GCA_015231395.1 Desulfamplus sp.
TTCATCAGTTCAAAAATAATCATCTCTGTGCTGGTCATTGAACCACCAGCCTGAACAATTCGTTTAATTCCTATCTGTTTATTCTCTTTTGTCCTTGATGAAACGCAGTCTGCAACTACCTGAACCTCATATCCTGACTCAAGCAACTCAACAGCGGTCTGATAGAGACATATATGGGACTCAATTCCAACTACAAGAACCTGTTTACGGTTAATAGAATTGAATTTTTCCATAAATTGAGCATTCCCACAGCAACTGAAGGATTTTTTTGGAATGGGTTTAACATCCGGCATCAACTCCTCCATCAAGTTTGCAACTTCAGGAATTGTAGGGCCAATTTTTTCTGGAAGCTGTTCTACCCATATCACCGGCACTTCCAGAATTGATATTCCTTTAATCAATGTTTGAAGTGATTCAAACAGCTCTTCTTTTTTATACATCAACTGTGCAAGTTTTCCCTGAACATCAATTATAACCAACACAGTATTTTCTTTTACAAACATTATGTTTCTCCTTATAACTTAAATCACTTCAGCTTTTATCTAAACCACCTCAGCCTTTATCTAAACCACCTCAGCCTTTATCTAAACCACCTCAGCTTTTATCTACTAAACTACCTCAGCCTTTATAATGACTACCGGCTCTTTAGGCACATCATTATGCCCGCCTTTATTGCCTGTTGCCACCTGTTTGATTTTGTTGACCACACCATGCCCTTTGGTGACTTTGCCAAAAACGGTATATCCCCAACCCTGAGGAGTCTTTGATGAAAAATTCAGAAAATCATTTTTTTTCACATTAATGAAAAACTGTGCGGTTGCACTATGAGGATCCATGGTTCTTGCCATTGCAACTGCGTATGCTTCATTTAAAAGCCCATTGTCAGCCTCGTTCTCAATTGGCTCACGGGTCGGTTTCTCCTTCATATCCTCTGTCATGCCGCCGCCCTGTATCATGAATCCATTTATGACTCTGTGAAAAATAGTGCCGTCATAATGTCCTGCCTTAACATAAGAGATGAAGTTTTCAACTGTCTTTGGAGCTTTTTCTGCATCAAGTTCCAAACATATTTCACCCATACTTGTTTCAATTCTTATCATATTGTTCACCTATGCCTGACTAATTCAAAAGTAAAAATTTACTTGTAAAGTTAAAAATTTAATAAATTATAAATTTGATGGCCTCGTAAAAAGTTCGTTCTCGGCAGATTTACAACCTCAGCAAATTTAACAAATATAAAACATATTAATATTAATAGCGATTTTAAAACATCTGCCTGATCAATGACCCAGAATGGATGGCGATTTTAAAACCACTGCCTGATCAATGACCCAGAACAGATGGCGAAATTACCGCACCTGATTTTTTCTTTAATGCCAGCAACTCCTTTTTCTGGGAATTAAGTACATTAAAAAGAGTTTCCGGTATCCCTTTTTCCTTTGAATAAGCCTCAATCTGAAGGTTTAACCTGTGTAAAATATTATCCACATAAAGAGAAAATTGTTTTTCATAAAGTTCCACTGGATATTTTTTGGCGATAATCTGACTGAAAAGATCTTTTAAATCATCATAAAGCGGCAAATGCCCAATAGGTGTATCAAGATATTTGACCTCACTGTTGGCATACCGTTCAAGCCACGCAAGCCACACCTTGACATCTTTTTTTTCACCAAGAAGTTTTCCCGAAAGAATTTTTCCTGACTCCTCTCCCCTTGCACTGTGGGTAAGAAAATAGTTTAATCCGGCCATGACCGGTTTTTTATCTGCTGCGATTGCCGGATTTGCAAAGAACTTGAACTGGGCATCCATATAATCTCCAAGAGAACCGGGAATAAATGGGGCATTTGCCCACGGAGCCCGTTTTACACCGCTTGCTCCTACTTCGGTTGCAGTTGCCGCAGAGACAATACAGGCACCAAGCACAACACCATGTTCAGAATTTTTTGCAACCCACACAGGCGGCATGGTATCGCTGTCTCTTCCGCTATAGGTAAAGATTCTGGTTTCAACACCTTCGGGATTTTCCGCTTCATCAGAGTAATTGCCAAGAACAGATGAAGATATGGTGCATCTGGAGTTAGGATGCGACATGGGAACAGGCTTGCCATTCTTGTCACACATGCCCTTGTGCCATTTTCCCTGAAAATTGATCCCACTTTCAGGGGGATCTTCACCATTGCCTACCCAGTGAGGCACAAGTGTTTCATCAACAAGCACATTAGACCATATAACCTCAACACCCGGTTTTCTCAAGTTTTCCATTAGCATGGGATCTCCATCCCAATTTACATCTTCCACAATCCCGAAAATACCGCATTCAGGGTTAATTGATCTTATTGAGCCATCTTGAGCGATCCATATCTGGGCAAGATCATCTCCAACAAAATGGTTGCCTGCCATAGCAGTTGTAGTTTTTCCGCATCCGCTTGGAGCTGCACCTGCACACCATGTAATCCGACCGCTACCGACCGGACCGTTTATGCCTGTAATAAACATGTGCTCTGCCAATTCCTGTCCGCACTTGTCATAGACCGCCATATCCACTGCAAAACGATGGTTACCTTTTTTTAGAAGAAGTGTATTTCCGGCATAGGTACATTTAAAAGAATAAGTGGTTTTATAATGTCTATCCATCAATACCCTTGCATTGGGAAGATCTTCCGGTCTGTTGAGCCCTTCACTGTGTATATTGGTAAAAAAGTGTCCCTGCCGGGTCACTTCATCATTAAAGGATGCATAGGCATTGCGGTAAAGGATTTCAGCACTGTGTGACACATAGGCGGAGCTTGTGATCTCAATTGCTGGATTTGCACCTTTTGCCCCCACAGGGCCCCGCATGTAAAACCCAACGAGCATGATTTTTCCTTCCATGATGCCTCTAAGATTTTCTTCTACTTCCTTAAGGGCTGTCTCGCGATTCATCCGATTGGCAAGAGAGCTGACATCTTCAAAATCATCAACAATATAATAAGTTCTGTCAACAATTCTGCCTTGTTCCTGACTCAAATCAAAGTGAAGAGTATGTCTGTCCATGGCAAGGGGAGATTCTTCACCTTTTTTGATTGCAAGATTGCGGATAAACTGCTTGTCTTCCTCATTTCCTCTATTTACAAAAAGACTTCGATATCGACATATTGCAATAGCATTGGCAATTTTACGCCTGACTTCGATATTAGTTATTGGTTCCAATCTGGCATACTGTGCATCATCCATATAAAGTCTTAAAATATTATTAATCTCTTCATGGGATTTAATATTTCCAAGTTTTTCAGCAATATCTGCACCAGCCTTTATATCCGGTTTTTTTATATCTGGTTTCTTTATATCTGGTACCTCTATAACTGCCAGTCCCGCTTTTTTTTTCTCTGAATCCACCATTTTAGTTCGAGTCCTGTTTTTTTAAAATAATAACCGTGCTATTTCTTCTGGTTGCTCCAAAACGCTCTACTCTCATTAAGCAGAGCTTCAATATCATCATTCTGATTCAGCTCATTAAGATCTGAAATAGGGTCAAGCTCTCCGTGGTCATTTTCTTCTTTCAAGTCTTTAAGGATATTTTTTTCAAGTAAAGTAAAATCATCAATAAGGTTATCAGGTTCCAGTTTATCAGAGGATTCGTATTTTACTACCTCATCAGAGAAATCATCTTCCTCCAAATCATCGGCTATATCGTCCTCTGTAAGATCATCAGACATATCATCTCCATCCAGATCATCGGCTATGTCGTCTTCTATAAGATCATCTTCTTCCAGATCATCAACTATCTCGTCCTCTGTAAGTTCATCAGATAGATAATCTTCTTCCAGATCATCGGTTATGTCTTCTTCTATAAGATCATCAGACAGATCGTCTTTTTCCAGATCATCAACTATATCGTCATCTACAAGTTCATCAGACAGATCGTCTTTTTCCAGATCATCAACTATCTCGTCATCTGCAAGTTCATCAGAAAGATAATCTTCTTCCAGATCATCGGCTATATCATCCTCTATAAGATCATCAGTGATATCGTCTTCTGCAAGATCTTCAGGTGAGATATCGTTTGAATCAGGAATATAATTTCCCTTTCTGTCAAACATTATCGCCATATCTGTTTTTATTTGAAAATCAATTCTAAAGGCAATTTGACCTTCATGAACAACAATTTCTCCGCCGCTGATATCAAATGAGAGCACACCATCGTTAATATCAAAAGAAGAAGAACTGATTCTCTGAAGAATAATGTTTTGAATAACACTCAAATCAAGATCATTCTTAATAGACTCGATCAAATCTTTTTCACCTGTTTTTATGATATCCGGATCTGTAACTTTCAATCTTGACTCCCTGATATTATCCTTTAAGAACTTTGTCTACAAAGTATGTATTTACAAATTTTCCAAGGTCAATCAATCTGCCAATTTCCATGACATCGTGCATATATTTCTGTATTTTATCAAAATCGTCAACAACAGGATAAAGGTCATCCATTCTGATGGCTGCCGGCTGGGAAAACACCTTTTCAAGCACTTTTGTGTTAAGTCCAAGCTGTCCATCAGGGTCAAGAAATTGAACAGCAATTTCAGCCGCCCTTGCCTTGTCACTCTCAATATACTGCCCTGTTTCAATTAGCAGATCCACAAATTCTTGAACTGCTTCAGGATGTTTATCAATGAACTCCTTCTGCATGGCAACAATACAGCAGGGGTGTTTATCCCATCGCTCTGAAGAGATAAACTCACGATTGCCTATTTCCATGGCAATGGCTTTTGTGGCAATAGGTTCAGCCACCATAAAACCGGCAACATCGTCATTTTCTTTCATAATGCCAGGCATTTTAATGGGCGGTACCACTTCAAATCTCACATTTATGGCTTTTTTGCCAGGGACACCCGGTTTGAGTCCAAGCTCCTTTAAAAACTGATGGGCAAGCATGTGGTGAATCGACATCTTGTGAGGAATATCCACGACTTTGTATTTGTAAAAACTCTGCAATGAGTTAAAACGTGGGTCATAATTGCGACTCCGGACAAAGGTGCTCCCGTTTTTGTGGGCAAGCAGCACTAATTGTATGGGGGAATCATAGGCAAAAAGATCCATGGCAATCGGGGCAAGAACAAACGCACAGTCAAGCTCACCATTTTCAAGCCCTTCCTGTATGGGATTCCATCCTGGCTTACGCTCTGTTTTAAGGTGAAAATAACGTGGCATCACCTCGCCTATCTCTATCCGGTGCTTTAACGCTCCAAGAGCAAGATGGTCGGTAATCTGAATATGGGCAACATTGAGTTCCACTTTGCCATCAACCATATTACGCTTTTTAGGTCCGGCGACAGCCACTGTTTCAGGGGCAAATACTTTATATATGCCCTCTTTGATCTGGTTGGAATCAAAGGGTTTTGGGACATGCCCATTGCCGCCTGCTTCATAAATGGCAATCTGCTGCCCTTTGTCTGCCTGTGCTGTTGCCATGATAAAGGGAATGTTTTGATAAGGAGGCGTCTTTCTTAGCCATTGAAGAAACTCCATACCATCCATTCTGGGCATATTCCAGTCACTGATTATAAGGTCAGGGGTAGATTCCTGAACTTTTTTTGTACCATCTATGCCATCTACAGCCACAACAATATTCTCAAATCCAGCTTTATTGAGCATCTGCTTGAACATGATACGCATAGTACCTGAATCATCTGCTATCAGAATTTTTATTTTTGGATCAACTGCCATAATAAAAAGCTCCTTGATTTTTATATCTTCAAAATAGAATCATTTATATCTTTATCTTCCGAATGATAATCCATAATCCTTACAGAAATTAAGATGATTACTCAATCCATAGATGATTACTTAATCCATAGATGATTACTCAATCCATGATTGAGAAAAAACTCTCTGAATCATCTGAAATATTTTGTCCAGGGTAAAACCTATAATTCCAATGGTAATGATAATTGCCATAAGATTGTCATACGCCATTGTATCTCGTGCATCATTTATTAGATATCCCAAACCACTTGCAACGCCAAGAAATTCTGCCGGCACCAGTACAATCCATGCTACTCCTATGGCAAGCCTGACACTTGCCAGAATATCTGGCAGTGATGCCGGAACAATTATGGTACGGAAAATCTGAATATGGTTTGCCCCCTGATTCATCGCCATCTTTACCCACTGAGGATTAACACCGGCTGCACCAAATGCAGTGTTTAATATAATTGGCCACACAGTTGCCATGACTATCAGAAAGCAGATTGCAGATTCAAAACCTGTAAATACAATCAGTGCAACCGGCATCCATGCCAGAGGGCTTATCATTCTTAGAAACTGAGTCGGGGCATACGAAATATTCCTTAAAACAGGATAGAATCCCGTAATAAGTCCTAAAGGAATACCAATCACCGCAGCAATTGAGATACCAATAAATATCCTCAAGATGCTTGACCAGATAGATGTCCAGAATCTGTCCTCAAGAGCAAGATGATATAGTGCCTTAAATGTAGGCAGAGGGAAAAAATCACTGAAATGGCTGGAGGCTGTTTCAGAGAATAGGGAAAAAATCCACTCTGTTATAAACCACAGCATTAAAAGAATAAATATACCCAGAATTTCATTCCGTATATCTGATGCACTATATCTGATAAAAGAGCTGAGACTTGCCTTTTTTTCATTCTTTATTATAGAAATTTTCTCAGTATCGAATAATCTTCTTTTCTCAGTATCTGATATTTTTCTTTTCTCAGTATCGCATACTCCTTTTTTCTCAGTATCCGATCCTTTTCTTGCCTCAATATCCGATATGTTTTTTTCGTCAGTCAATTTCAATAACCTCTTCTCTGGCAAAGGAATTCTTTATATCGCCATCGGAATCAAAAGAGCCATAAATATTCATATCCTGCATTGCTTTTTTCACAAAAGTGTCATCCACAAGAGTTTCTGCCACCACATCAGGATTAAGTGCAAGAAGAAAGTCAGAATCCCCCTCAACCTTTGTTTTTGCCATCTGTCTGACAATGAATTTTGTTGCTGACGGATAGGGATAGGGTTGAAAACCAATCCTACCGATATTCCAATCAGGGTGCATTATAGGTCGGGGCAACGTACCTGTCAGATACTCTTTGAGATTATAGCCGGTAAAAACTCTCAAAAGAACATCTTCATTCACAGGAAGCCATCCTTCTCCCTCACGGCTTAAAATATGAGCCGCTTTTTCAGGATTTTTTGTGCACCATAATTGTGCCCTGACCACGGCATTTACCGCTTTTTGAATCATTACAGGCTGCTCTTTTATCAACTTCTCATGCGAAACAACAACACAGCAGGGATGATTTTTCCAGATGTCTCCAGTAAAACGCATTATTTTAGCTTTAATCTTCATCTCTGCAAGAGCATTAAAAGGCTCTGCAACAATAAAGCCGTCCATCTTTTTGCCAAGCAGTGCTGGGGGCATCTCCGGCGGAGGAAGTACGAACAGATTCACCTCATCCGGTGCGATAACAGCCCCCTGGGGTTTTATAACGGGCTTGAGTCCCTTGGCCATTATACCCATCTGAAGTAGGTAATTATGAGTGGAATACCATGAAGGTACGGCAATCTGCTTGCCTCCCAGGTCTCCGAATTCCCGGATATGCGAATCGCCATGAACCGTTACTGCACTGCCATTGGTATGATCCCATGCCAGCACCTTGACCGGAATCTTCTGCTTGAAACGCATCCATATCGGTATTGGGAAGAGCATGTGAGTAAAATTGAATTTGCCTCCAACAAAGGATTCGGTCAGCACTGTCCATGAGCGGATCATGACAGGTTTTGGAACATCAAGCCCCTCGTCTTTGAAAAAACCAAGGCTGTAGGCAATTAGAAGAGGAGTCGCATCGGTGATTGGAATATATCCTATTTTAAGCTCCTGTTCATGGCTTTTTGCAGAGACGGAAAAAGGAAATAAAGATGCACCGGGGAGTAATGATGAACCAAGCGTAGTACCAATGGTTATGGCTGCACTTTTTTTGAGAAACGAACGTCTGTCCATGGTCGATATATCCTACTTTGCAAAAAAATCAGGATTCATTAGAATACTCAAACAGTTTATTCATTAGAATATTCAAATAGTTTATTCATTAGAATACTCAAATAGTTTGGATTCATTGAAAGATTCAAAAAACTTCTTGTTACCCACATGTGCCTGTTTTAAACTGGTAAGTATTTCTGAGCGATAAGCCTTGAACTCAGGAGTATTGACATCTCTTGGATAGGGATCATCAATGTTATAGATTCCATTAACACAGCCAGGGTATCCACCAAGCAGAATTATCTTGTTTCCAAGAAGTATGGCTTCGTTAACATCATGGGTTACAAAAACCGCTGTAAATTTTTCACTAAGCCAGATATTGACCAATTCTTCCTGTATGTGGGACTGGGTAA
>JADGBP010000074.1:8520-8778 GCA_015231395.1 Desulfamplus sp.
ACCCATCATCTCGATGAACTGATATACTCTGTATTCAAGATTATCAAGTTCTCCGCGTATCCGGCAGCCGTATTCCACATTTTCCTTTACTGTAAGCCATGGAATCAGTACGGGTTGCTGAAACAGCATGGATCTGGATGGATGAAGCCCATTAACATTTATACCATTAACAAAGATTTTCCCTGATGTGGGTTCTTCAAGTCCTGCCAGAAGATTGAGCAGAGTTGTTTTTCCGCCTCCGGATTCTCCTAATATAAT
>JADGBP010000075.1 GCA_015231395.1 Desulfamplus sp.
AAATATAACTTATCTTGCATTTCAGTACAAATAGGCTTCTTTTTCCAACACAAATTCAACTCTTCTGTTTTTTTCACGGTTCTCGGCAGAATTATTTTCAACTAATGGAAGTGTAGAGCCATAACCTGTTGCGGTCAATCTTTCCGGTGCAACTCCATTTTTGATTAAATATCTAAGAACTGCTGTAGCTCTTGCTGATGAAAGTTCCCAATTGGACGAATACTTTTCCGTTGATATAGTAGCATCATCAGTATGCCCTTTTATGTTGAGAATATAATCAGGATATTCATACAAGATATCAAGAAGCCTCTGCAAAACCGGAATGAATCCCTTGTTAAGCTCTGCCGAACCAGGCTTGAATACATAGTTACCATCAAGCCTGATGATAATTTTTCCCATTCTGACAAAGGTGGTCAAATCATTACTGTCATTGTTCTGTGTAATAAACTTGTTCACATCCCTTATAATCGAATCCTGCCTTAACATTAATCCGGTTCTTTCCTCAAGTGATATCTGCTGGTTACCATAATCAGGAAAATCAAACATATCAATATATTGAGAAAAAAAAGAGTTGGCTTCCATCTGGCTTTTTATAGTTTTGATTGCTGAGACATATTGAACCCGTTCAATTGATGAGATGGAATAGAGTAGCACAAAAAATACAAGCAGCAGCGTGACAAGGTCAGCATAAGTAACCAGCCATCCAGCGTCATCATCGTTGGAGAGAAAAGAATCAAATTGTTTTGTCTCTTTCATAAATTTCTTATAATTTATTTTGTAAATTCATTGATGCCATGGGCTGTCTGGATTTTTCAGGAATAAAAGATGAGAGTTTTTCATAAACAGTAATAGGATTGTTGTTATCAAGTATTGAAATAGAACCCTCAAGCATTATCTCAAGATTAATAACTTCCATAATGGTTCTGATTTTGAGTTTGCCGGCAACTGGCAGAAAAAAAAGGGTGGAGAGCAAAGAACCGTAAAATGTAGTCAAAAGTGCAACTGCCATAGACGGACCTATACTTGAAGGATCCTGTAATTTGCTGAGCATCTGAACAAGTCCAATCAGAGTGCCAAGCATTCCAAAAGCCGGAGAATACATTCCCATTTTCTTGAACACATCTTGCACAATGTAGTGTCTCATTTTAAGAGATTCAATTTCAGTGCTCAATGCTGCCCTTATCACATTTTCCGAAGAGCCGTCAGCGATAAGCCCGCATGCTTTTTTAAGAAAACCTGATTTTGTCTGGATCTTGCCAAGTTCAAGCAATCCCTGTTTTCTGCTGATATAGCAAAGTCGTATCATGGTTGCTACTGCATCATTAGGCTCTTCCTTATCCTTTGAAAAGACAAAATAGGCAGCTTTGAACGCGGCATAGACATCTTTGAACTGAAAGGTGAGAAATGTTGTGGCGACTGTCCCTCCGCCTACAATCATCATGCTTGGAATGTTAATAAAATTGTGGAGATCGCCACCAATAAATATTGCACTGACAATCAGGGAAATTCCGGAAATAATACCAAGCAGAGATGCGATATCCATATTTTTTACCGTGAAAACAGATTTTTGTTTTCATGCTCCGGGGTGACCAGATTCTGGTCATTAATGTTTGGCATGAAAATATATTTCGATTTAATTTCTTAATTTTATGAACTGTTTTTCAATAAATATGTATGAAATGTTGGAAACTGCAAAGGTCAGAATCAAATAAAGAGCAAAAGTAGATATTACATTCTGCCCAGCAGGGATTATTTTTGTCAATATTGGATAGTGAACAATGTACATGCTGTAGCTTATTTTTGCAGTATATTGAGTTGCTGTATATAAAAAATCAGGCAGTGATATGTTGCGATAATGAAATACAATATATGCTAAAATAATCTGAGAAATATATTTCATGTTTGTGATAACCATGAATTGAAAATAGTTCTCTTTCAAAGCTAACCTTTTAGCACCTATTTCGTTTATATTACCTGCCCCGTTAATATCAAAATAAAAATTGTACGTGTAAAAGGCAATTAGTAATATCCCCACCCACAGAAATAACATACCACTATTTGGCAATCTCCAGTTTGTCCGTCTGAATCTCCAGATTACAATACCAAGTGCAAAGCTATAGAGTTCTATATATATCTGCTCATTACTTAAACGCCACATATCTGAGATAGAAATTTTCTGTGAAAAATAGTTCCAGACCATCCAGTTTCTTGTTCCAATAGAAATAAGCAGGATTATTCCGAATGTTATAATCATTACACGGTGTGATTTTCCCAGCATTAGATAGAAAAGAGCAGGTGCAACAAGATACCATTGAAATTCAACGGCAAGAGTCCAGAAAACAGGATTGATGGAGCGAGAGTATTGCGAGAAAAAATTATGGATATTAAAAATATGAACTATAAGATCCATTATATAATTGTGCAGAAATTTTAATCCTGCAACAGTTGCAGCAAAGCTGTCTATGTTATTATTTAAAAATTTCAGTCCTGAAATAATTGTAGCAAAGCTATTTATGTTTGTAGATACATCCAAGATACCCCACATCCAGAAGATAACTAACCAGAATATATAGGCAGGATAGATGCGGCATATTCTTAGATAATAGAAACTTTTTAGGCTTTTGATATAAGTATTTCCAGGTATTTCCCTCAAACAAGTCATAGAAGAGGCAAGAAGATATCCGCTTATTATAAAAAACAGAGGGACTCCATAATTAATCGGAATTACAAGGCAGAGTTTAGTCCAGCCATGAATTTTATCCATATAAAGTCCCATATGTCCTATAACTACAGCAAGGACGGCTAATGCTCTATAAAGATCAAACGCATGACTTCTTGCAGAATTTTTGTTTTTGGGAAAAGATAAACACATTTAAGAATTTAGGAATCAAGCATGTTGCAAATGTGTTGATATTACCATCTGCTGCTGTTCAAGATCCAAAAGATTGACAATCAGCTTGAGTTTCATACGTGATTCAGCCTCAGATTGTTTCAACAACCTGGAAAAAATGATTTTGTCCATGGCATCAACATCAGGTTCCCACCGGTAGGCAAGAGCGTGAATTTGTATCAACTTTCTGATCAATAGATGCCACTCGTTTGATGTCAGATTCCTCAAACGGTAGATATTGATATCATGCCATGCTTTACTGTAATTGCGTTCAAAAAAGGGGTTTTCTTTTTCTTCAGACATGTCGGTTTTTTCAAGTATCTCTTTTTTTTGAGATGTGTTTGTTATTTTAAGCGAGTCTGTTTTTTGTTTTTTAATGATTCTGGTGCGTTCAAAATCTTCGTTTTTAAGATGTGTGAAAAAATCATGGGTAAAGGCAAAGACCGGACAAAAGCCTTTAATTGGTCTGTCAGGACAGAAGAGTTCGTGGAGAAGTGAATAGCTTTTAGCTCTCTGGTTTATGCGGGTCAGCATAATGGATTCCGCCTCATCAAAGAGTACAATCCATCCTTTATATCCCATATTTTGAAACAAGGCAGCATATGCCTGAATTGATTCAAGGTAAATTCGGTCGTCTTTGCACGAAAGGCTCTCTTCGTTATAAAAGGATACTTTTCTATATCGAAGGGCATTACGCAGTTGAATCACCGGAATCTCTTTTCCCATAAAGGCACTGTTCAGAATCCAGGGAAATTCCCTTGGTTTGAATCCTACGTGTTTTTTAAGATTACGTTTGTCATTGGGAATAGCCTCTGTTTGAAGTGCCATGGCAGCCAGAATGGATTTAAACCGGTGAGGAGTTGTCTCAGGAATCATATCCAAAACTGATTTATCGCGATTTTCCGAAAGAGACAGCCACTGCCGAACCTTTTTTTTCCAGATATCTACAAACGTGCTGCTCCCATTGAACATGCTGATATTCAGTGTGCCGTTGTTGTTTAACAAGTTGCTATTTTTTAGCAGGCTATTGCTGTTTGACAAGTTGCTGTTGTTTAATGCATTGCTGCTGTTTAGTGTGCTACTGTTATTTGTTAATGCATCGCTGCTGTTTAGCGGGTTGATGTTTATTTTAACCGGGTTGCTACTCTCCACAGTTTCACATGGAAAGGCGAGGTTTTCCATAAGAGAGTGATAAACCTGTTTCAGATTATGGAAGGGCACTTCACGGGGATCCAGATTTATGTAGCTGACCGCATAGTTCTCTTCCAGTGCCCTTTGCTGGATATAATTGAGAGTATGAGATTTCCCCTGCCCATATGCACCGCAGACACACAGGTGAGCATTTTTACCCTTTTCAAGATTTTTGATCTGGGTTTCAAAATGTTGGTTTATATCCATATCACCGGTGGTGAGCAGTCTCACACCAATGGGGTCAAATAGACCTTCCCGCAAACGTTCCATTGCCCGCCGCAGTTTGAAATTGGGGGTATCTTTTAATATTTTTTCAAAATCCTGATTGTTTTTCATGTTATATTATAATCAGTTATCTCATTATGGTTATAAATGTTTTGTTTTTTTGATTCTATTTCCGTCACTATAGACTTCCAGAAAAATATTTCTGCATTCTCAATTTTGAAGGGCAACCACACAGGATTGCCCCTACAGTGATCTTGCCAATTTAATTATCTGGAAAACTATATGCATTTCCGTAACTATTCTTAGCTATCCCATGATGGCTGTAACTGCTCCACTTTTTCTGCTTCTATTTCACGTCTGGCTTCTATGATCTGCTGTTTCATGTCCATTGTTTCAGTGGATTGTCCCTGTTCTGCCATGTCCAGAACACGAATAAGCTGTTTTATGAAAAGACGCACTTCACTTAAAACTCCCATCTTTTTTTGATTGATGCATATCTGTTCAATAAGTTTGTCTTTTACAGACTCTTGTGCATTCCATCTATAGGAGTTGCTGTGGATTGTTCTTAAAATTCTACCAAGCTCAATAAGTTCTTCTGTAGTTAGAGGGGTGCGGTGTATATCCACAAGTACCCCGCGAAAATTCAGACTTCCTGTTTCGCCGATTGAGCGTACACGACTCCACAGGGCATCATAGGATTTAAAACCTTTTTCTGAAATGAGCACATCAGGGATAATGGAGAAAAAAATGTGAAGAAAACTCGAAGACTCACTGTTATCAATCAGCAGTCTGACATTCTCATATGCAGCACTTCGAACTGATGCACTCTGGGCAATCACGGTCTCCATCTCATCAAAAAGAAGGATCATCCCTTTATGCCCAATATATCTTAAAAAAAGAATCAAAGAGTTTAAAAGCTGTTTACTGTTGGTTTTATTCAGGAACTCATATATCTGGAATGGCTTGAGCTCTTTTTTTGTTGCCCTGCCACCTTCAAACCAGTGTAGCAACAATTCATGGTCACTGTTACCGTCACTGTCGATGTTACTATCTCTGTCTGTATGCTCATCTTTACTTGATGATTGTCCAGATGTCTGTACAAGTGACTGTGTAGATGCCTGCCGTGTAAAATGATTGTTCACAAGTGCTGTCAGGGCATTTGCAAAATTGATATCCATTCCCTGGAGTTCCTGGAGTTCACGCCCAAGTGAAGCTCTTGCCTTTTCACCATTGGCTCCTTTTGCATTGATATCTGTTTGAGCAAGCTGTTGCAGCCATGATTTAAGCAGGCTTCTTATTCCAATACCTTCAAAATTGCCCCGAAGTTCTCTGACAATATTCTGGTAAACGGTCTCAAATTTGTGAATCGGCACTTCACGGGTAAGTACAACAAAAGATATTGCAAAACCTCTTGCCAGAGCCAAATGGTGGATTACTGACATGAAATGGGTCTTGCCGTCTCCGTAATCACCACTGATAAAGCGGACTTTGGAGCCTCCTTGTGCGATATAGTTCTCAAAATCATCCTCTATAAAAGTGAGCCAGTTGGTTCGTCCCACTGTAAAAAGCGGGACAAAATCCACTGGAACAGTACCTTTGCGGAGAGATTCAATAATGGAACGTGCCTGAAACGGTTTAAGCTGTTCAATCTCTTCTTTTGATATCATCTGTCAGCCTCTATATAAATTTCCAGAAAAATATTTTGGTATCTCTTCTTTTGAAGAAGGGCAACCGCAAGGGATTGCCCCTACTCTTGCCAATTTATTTATCTGGAAAACTATAGTTCAAACGAGATGCTGCTCATCTGTTTTGTTTCACCAGTGCTGTCAAGAAGCCAGAGAGCCTTATTGCGCCCACCTGTCAGATTGAGTCTATATCCATCTGAGGTTCCGCCTATTGATGACTCATAATATCGCCACAAATCAACCGAGAACTGATCTGTTGTGTATCCTTTGAATCTGGCTTTATCCATATTCAGCAAAAATGGTCTGCTCTGCAATGAAATCACATGGGATATATAAAAATCCTGTACAGGCAGTTTGTCTCCCATATTTCCGTTAATCTGTTTTAGCATATCTTTGTAGGTGACACAAAGAGCGTCAATAAATTTCTGCGGGTCATATGGAGTATCGTAAAGAAGACGTTTGTGCTGCTGAATGGCTGTTACAATACGTCTTGGGTCGATAGATTTAAGCACTTTTTTGTTGATAGTGGTTGCACGGGTTGCAAAATCAAACTCGCCGCTAATTCCCTTGAGAACAGAAAATTTGTTTGAATCAATAGTGATTTCAAAATCAGCCTCTTTACAAAGTCTGGTTAAATCTTCTATAAATTCAAGGCGGTAGTGCTCGACTTTTTCGCTGGCATAGGCTCTTAAATCATCAAATGTTGTTGCACACTCTTCAAGGGCTTGGTCTTCAATAATGTCAGAGGCAACTTTTGTTTTAAGCTGCTCGTCTAATCTGAGAAAATCATCCTGCCCAGCAAGACGGATACACTGTTGAATGAAGTCTGATTTTCTCTGTTGCTGATTAAGCTCTTTTTGAAACGGCTGGACAATTGCTTTGAGTTTTTCTTGGGCACTCTCAAGAAAAGATGTATGGTCTGTCATATTAAGCCTTTCTGGTGTTATGTTGTCTATGAATGAAAATTATCAATAATTAATTGACATTGTGATGTTACAATGTTTTTTGTCTATGGTTACAATGTTTTTTGTCTACGGTTACAATGTTTTTTGTCTACGGTTACAATGTTTTTTATCTAAGCAAAAAAATAAGTTGGTTATATTGCAGAATTTGACTATTATGTCAATAATTTTAATGGATTAAATTAAATAAAGGGGACATTGGCTGAAATGGATATATTGGGTAAACTGAAAAAAGGTCTGAGTAAAACAAGAGATATTCTCCTGACAGATGTGGATGAGCTTTTTTCAAGAGAAAGAAAAATAGACGCAGCTCTTTTTGAGGAGCTTGAAGAAATTCTTGTGATGTCAGATATTGGTATTGATATTACTATGGAGCTCATGGATAAAATCAGAAAAAAATCGGTAAATCTCTCTTCCGCGAGCGATCTAAAAGTATTATTCAAAAATGAACTGAAGGCAATGTTTCCCGTCAAGGAAATATTTTCTGTCAAAGATAGTGGAACAGAGCAGGTGCTTGATAAAGAACAAAACCAATTTATAAAACCTCTTGTAATTATGGTAGTTGGAGTTAATGGAACCGGTAAGACAACAACCCTTGGCAAACTTGCTCTTAAATATACAACTCAGGGTAAAAAGGTGCTTATTGCCGCAGCAGACACATTCAGGGCGGCGGCTATTGAACAGGTTGAGATATGGGCTAAGCGTGCGGGTGCAGGGATTGTAAAGCACAAGGCAGGTTCCGATCCTGCTGCAGTTGCCTTTGATGGGGTTGATGCTGCAATTGCAAGAGGAGTGGATGTTCTTCTGATTGATACTGCAGGCAGGCTTCATACGCAAAAGAATCTGATGGAAGAGTTGAAAAAAATCAAGCGTTCAGTATCAAAAAGATTGCCAGGTGCTCCGCATCAGGTGCTTATGGTTCTGGATGCCACAACTGGTCAAAATGCTTTGTCTCAGGCAAAATTATTTAACGAGGCTGTAGAAATTACAGATCTTGCTCTTACTAAATTAGACGGGACAGCCAAAGGCGGTATTGTGGTGGCAGTGGCAAGAAGCATGAATGTCCCCCTTAAATATATCGGAGTTGGGGAAGGGATTGATGATCTTCAGGACTTTGACCCTGAATTGTTTGTCAATGCTCTTTTTGATTGATTCCAGGTTGTTATAAATATTGAATCCAAATTGTAGAGACGCACGAACGTGTGTCTCTACTGATGCCCCAGAAAAAGGAATGCATTTACATTCTATGGCGAACAGCAAGTCCATTGAAAAATTTTTTCAGGTACTGGTCGCCACACTCCTTATAATTTTTATGCTCTTTTTTTCTGAACAGTGCCGTGAACTCCCCCTTTGTAATATTCAATTCGCCCAGCCTGAAAATTTCAACCATCTCTTCCTGTTTCAGATCAAGGGCTATTCGCAGTTTTTTAAGAATAACATTGTTGTCTAATGCGTCTTGCGGAGCAACTCTTTCTGTTGCCTCTCGAGGCAAACTGCCTTTAGCTTTCTGAAAATAAGCCTGATTCTGCTTATCTCTATCATGATAATCCTCTTGCTCGTCTCTGCTTTCTTGCTTGCCTCTGTTATAAAGGATTAATCCATCAAAAAAGCGTTCAAGCAGATCAGTGGAACATGCTACATATCCCGGCTCTTCATTTTTTTTGAGAAGATTGAGCAGTTGAGGCTGATCTATTTGGCATTCGGCTATCTTGAATATATTAATCATTGTGGTATCGGGGATTTTTAAGGCATACCTGAACCTTCTCAGTACGTCATTATTTTCCATATAAAGGGTTACCTTGGTCTGTTT
>JADGBP010000076.1 GCA_015231395.1 Desulfamplus sp.
ATAAAAGACGAATTGGGAAACGCTGTCTTGATGAAATTGGACAACCCTAACTCCAAAAGAACATTTTGCTCTATCTGCACAATCGAGAATCAGAATGATAAAATTGAAATAACAAAGGAAGAAAAATATTTTATCGGGCATAAAGAAGCTGATGAACATTATCGTTTTGGCTTCAAATGGGTAGCCGGTCGAAAATAGTAAGAAAAATGGCATAAGGAAAATTAATTGGTTAAAGATTTTTATCACCTGAAAAGAGATAACAACCCGCACAGAGAGGATGCCTTTACACTCTCGTGCCTTGGAAAGCTCCACCCCGCATCACGCGTTGATTTTTTAAGGTGCGGAGGCTATTTATCCGGCTTGCTTGACGAGGCTCTCTTTTATAAATCCGTTTCGCATCAATTGGTTAATTCTCATCAATCGGTTAATAATAACGCGGTCGTTTCCAAATCTGTTTCACAGAACAGTAATACTGTGCATCACAACAGCAACTCTTTGTCACACAACAGCAACTCTGTGCATCACAACAAATGTTTGTCAGGCAACCGCAATGATGACGAAATACTTATTATTGGACTGACTGAATCTGGCATTATACCGGCACTGTTAATGTATCTTGAGACTCTTGGGCGTGATCTGAACACCAGTATCCTCTATTCCACAAGAAGACCATTGTCTGGAATTGCCTTTAAGGAGACCCATTCCCACGGCCCCGACCATATACTGCCTCTTCCTGATTGTAAAATCAGTGAAATATGGATTGTAGAGGATGAAATTACAAGCGGCAACACAGTTTGTAATCTCATGGTTCAGCTATGTGAGTATCTTGATATCAGCCGGGTGCGTATCTTTGCATTTGCGGACTTCAGAGACAGTCAGCAGAAATCCGATTTCGCTTTAAAAACAGCCCAAGATAATATTAAATGTGATGTTCATACTCTCAGTCATATCTCTGATTTTACAAGGCAAAATGAAAAAATGATAAAATCAGAGAATCAGAAAATCAACCATGCGTCTGACAGGCGATTTTTAAACAAACATTTAAATACAAAGCATTCTCTTGAAACAGAACATTTTCTTAAAAGAGAGGCATTGGAAAACTGGAATCTTCCTGAAAAAAGACCTTCTCTTGCCATGAAATCCGGTGATTTTCTTGACGTTAATTCATGGAAACTTCCTCCTGAAATCAGTAAAGGAACAATACTTGTCATAGGTGAATCGGTTGACCTTGCAGCCTGTTTTGCCCTTGCAAATGAGGATATCATGTTTCAGCAGATATCATTAAGCCCTTGGAAGGTGGATAACAAATCTATTTTCAGCAGAATGAGCTTTGCTGGAAAATACTATCTTTATAATTATGAAAGACTCAAAGACCCTGCATTACATCCGATTTTCATACTTTGTGATCCAATTGACAGGGATATAGAAAAGGAGGCGGTGAGAAAACTTGGAAAACACGGCATTTATGCGAAACCAATATTTCAAGGCTGTGAACAATCTTCCATGGAACCAGCTTTTTTATCTCAATCTTGAGCAGGAAGTTCACCCCTTTAATGAACCAGATCGTTTCCGTCCTTTGAACAAAGCCTATGACGGAAGCAACACTTTCTGGGCAACCCCTTCTCCCGAACCTGATTTAAGCGACGTTTTCTGGCAGGATGTTGAATCTGCTTTTACGAATAAAATTCAATATGCCAAATATGCTTTTATGCGGCAGAATCTTGATGACACAACAAGCACAAATAATTCTGAAATCTACACAACAAGCACAAATAATTCTGAAATCTACACATCAAGCACAAATAATCCTGAACTCTACACCGCAGCACAAAATCTTGCGTTATCAGTTCTAAAATGGCAGCCAGACCCTAAAAAAATTTTATTTGTTTCAATTTTAAGAGCAGGTGTCCCAATAACAGAATGGCTCTGCACAATGCTTCCTGGAACGGTTGGGGTAGCGTTGTCGCTTTTTGTAGGGGTTGGCATTGATGCTATTGCACTTGCGGCAATTGAGAGAGATTTTCCTGACAGATCCATTATTTTTGTTGACGGCTGGACAGGAAAAGGAGGTGTGGCAAGAGAACTCGCCAAGCTAAACAAAGGACCTCTTGCTGTATTGATCGACCCTTGGGGATGGGCTGACTTTGCCGGTATAAAAGAAGATATATTCTGTCCGTCCGCCTGTTTTACAGGTCTTGCAACTCTTGGTTTTTCAAGGACATTTGTTGTTGAAAAAGACAAAATATTTTCTGCGTTAAGATTCTCTAAAGAATTTGCAAAGCCTGAACTTGTAAAAAGCTGGAAGGAGTGTGCTCCACCATTTCCAGTATTATCTGGTGTCGATCAATCCGAAATTCAAAAATATGAAATCCAAAAATATGAAATCCAAAATTCTGAGCTCATAAAATCTGAAATCATAAAATCTGAAGTTCAAAAAATTGATGCAAAAACAAATGAAATAAAAAAATTTGAAGCAAAAACAGATTTGAGAATCCACAGTAATGAAGTTTGCCGAGCACTTATCAACGCTGCTCCAAAAAATCTGCTGTTCGCAGATGACAAGCATTTTGCTCAAAAGCATTTTTTACTTTTACTTAAGCTTGCGGAACAAAGAGGCATCAAATCAGAGTTTAACGCAAGACATTTAAAACAACTTAAAACAAGAGTGGCGTGTATTTTATGAGCAGGATTGATGAAAAATTTCACCCAAAGGGCAGTAATTTACCATGAAAATACATTCTGATTTTCATGGTTTGGGGTGGTCGGATTCAGACTATGAAAGTTTAATTATCAACGCACTTGTCTGCGACCTTGACGGTACTTTGCTGCACAGCGAACAGGAGGCTATACCAGTTCAGGGCAGAACTCGTGCCAGTTTTCTATCAAAAAATGCGGCTCTGCTTCTTGGAAAAATAAGCCAAATATTTCCTGTGGTTATCGCGACCGGAAGAAATGGAAACAGCGTTTACAAACTTGTCAGCCAGTTGCCAGATGTTCAATTCAAAGGATTTGTTTTTGAAAACGGTTTTGTGGCAAAACATAAAATTGGTGATAATCAAATAACCGCTTATGACTGGATTCCGGTCACCCCGAATAATGAAAATCAACAATGCATTTTCATGGTAAAAGTCGCTATCTGGAATAAAATAGCGGCTCTTTTTCCAGACTGGGAGAGACTGCCTTACTATGAGAATAGTGTGGGATTTGTATTCCCTTTTGATAAAAAGGATATTGATTCAGGTGCAATGGATAGAGTTGCGGGGCATGCTGAAAAAATCTTAAAGGAGAATGGGTACAACTATTGTGTTCATAAGGAAACAAAAAAACTTTTTATCTATCCAGGGCATGTTGATAAAATGAAAGGTCTTGCTCTTCTTCGTGTTCATCCATATATTGCAATGGGTGACGAGAGCAATGATCTGCAGATGATGCAGCAGAGCAATTTTCCTATCACTTTAAACTCTTGTGCGTCAGAAGTAAAAGATCTTATAAAGCAAAAAAATGGATTTTGTTCTATGCAGACATCCCACAATGCTGCCTGTGAAATGCTTGAATTTGCATATGAGAAAATCAAAAATATTGTTTAAAACAGGACTATAAAAGAAGAACAACGCTGAAAGAAACAAAGAACAACGCTTAAAGAAACAAAGAACAATGTTGAAAGAGAAAAGAATATAGACGAGAGAAAAAAAACAGTGTCGAAAGAAAAAAACGGTAACGAAAGTGGGTCTTTATTAATATGCGATTAATTAAAAGACCATGTGTTCAAACGATTCAACTAAAGGGAGATTAAAATGGGATTTCTGAGTAAACTAAAAGAGGGTGCAATGGAGCTTCAAGGACAGCTTGTCACTCAGGTAAAACAGTTTCAGAACAAGAATTTCGCGGATGCCACAATGGCTGTCTGTGCTCTTGTAGCTGCGGCAGACGGCACAATTGATGCCAGCGAGAGAAAGAAAACAGCAGCTTTTATCAGTTCCAACGACACTCTTGCCGTGTTTGATGTGAGCCAGTTGCAGCAGGCATTCAATACCTATTGCGACAAACTGGTTAAAGATTTTGATTTTGGCAAAATTGATCTTTTGCAGGTAGTTGCAAAATTGAAAAAAACACCTCCTCAGGCTCGTGCGGCTGTTCAGGTGGCTGTGCTCATAGCCGGAGCTGACGGTAATTTTGACGATGATGAAAAACAAATTATTAAAGAGATCTGCCGTTCGCTTGATATTGATCCTGCGGAATTTGATCTTTAAGGAATGAGTCCGAAATAACTTACCCAAACTCCCCCTCTCCAGATATGGAGAGGGGGCTGGGGGGTGAGGTAAATGGGCAGGTTATTTAAAACCGGTTCCTAAATATAGTTTTTCAGACAAATAAATTGGCAAGAGGTTGCCCTTCTTAAAAATTGAGATACCACAATATCAGCAACCAAAGCCCCACCTCCCTTCCCCACTTCCCAAAGATAAGGGGAAGATAAAGACTCCTCTCTCCGGAAAGAGTCGGGGTGGGGCAAAATATTTATCTGGAAACCTATATACATCATGCTTTAATCAATGAGCCCATCCCATGACTGAAATTATACTGACAGAAAAATTCTCTGTAGCATCTGATTTTGCAAAAGCACTTGGTATTCCCAAAAAGGGGGACGGCTGTTTCAGGAATGAAAAGACCATAATTACATGGGCTGTTGGACATCTTGTCGAGCTGTTTGAGCCTGAGGATTATGATGAAACACTTAAAAAATGGCGTATTGAAACGCTGCCTGTAATTCCTGAAAAATTCAGATACAAACCCATTAAAAAAACATATCAGCAGTTCAAAATCATAAAATCACTCCTGAAAGAAAAAAATATTGAACGGGTGATAATTGCCACAGATGCCGGACGGGAAGGAGAGGTTATAGCCAGAACCATTCTTCTTGAATCCGGCTTTACTGATAAAGAGCGGATTTTTCGTTTCTGGACAAGTCAGGCTCTGGTTCCAGATGTAGTGAGAAAAACCATGAATGAACTGAAACCTATCTCACACTATGATCGTCTGTGGCGAGCAGGCTATTACAGGCAGGTGGCTGACTGGCTTGTGGGAATGAACTGCACCCGAATGGTCACGTTAAGGCTGCATGGAGATCTCTTCTCAGTAGGACGGGTACAGACCGCCGTTCTTGCCCTGTTGGTTGACCGGAAAAATGAGCGAGACCATTTTGTTCCTGAAACCTACTGGATCATCAAGGTTCTATTTTCAAACCACAAAGGGAAATGGACAGGTCACTGGTTCAGAGCAGGAGGGGGAAAAAATGAAAGAGAAGCGGGTGATGTAAATACAGATACAAGAGAAACAGGACGAAAAGTGACAGAGGATAATTCCAGATCCATTCACATGCTGAAACGCAAAGAAGAAGTTATCTCGCTTCATCAGACTTTGAGTCAAGCGGCATCAGGATTTGTTCAATCTGTTAAAAAAGAGAAGAAAAAAGAACCTCCCCCGTTTCTCTTTTCCCTGACAGACCTTCAGCAAGAGGCAAACAGACGGTTCGGCTTTTCTGCCCAGAAAACTTTAAGCATTGCCCAGAGCCTCTATCAGGATAAAAAATGTCTCTCTTATCCAAGAACTGACTCACGGGTACTTGGTACTCAGAGTCTTGAGATGGTGAAAAACATAATAAGCAAACTTGACGGAGAATATCCTGAAGTATTTAAAGGGATTCAACCGGCAAGAATCTCGCTTGCTAACAAGAGGGTGTTTAATGATGCCAAACTTACTGACCACCATGCTCTTATCCCGTTCAAGCCAATTTCGGCAAGTGCCACCAGGGACGAACAGCTTCTATTTAATCTGGTTATGACTCGATTTGCTGCGGTTTTTTATCCAGACTGTGCATTTGAGAATACCAATGTCATCACAATACTTGCCAACGAGACATTCCAGACCAGTGGAAGAGTTGTTCTTTTTTCTGGATGGAGAGCGGTTTATCAGGAACAGGAACAGCAAAAATCTTCTGGTTCAGGAGAGAATTTCCGCAAAGAGAGTGATAATCAGATATCATCTGATTCAAAGACGCGTTCATTTGTACCAGGAAACGCCGAGATTGTTGAGCATATTCCGCCTCTTGTTCAGGGCGATTCCGCCCTTCCGGAAAAAATTACACCAGAAGAGAAGCAGACTACCCCTCCACCTGACTACAACGATTCTCTGATTCTAAAGGACATGACAAATCCGGGCAGGTATGTTGATGAAGAGGAGATCAAGAAGCTCTATCGGGGAGATATCGGGATTGGCACTCAAGCCACTCGTGCCCAGATTATTGAAACCCTTATCAGCAGAAAATATATTGAACGTTCCGGCAAAAAACTTATTGCCACGGAAAAAGGTCTTTTTCTTGTGGAGATGCTCAGAAAATGCCCGATAACATCTGTGCTTACATCGCCTGAAGAGACTGCACGCTGGGAGATGAGCCTAAACCAGATAGCTCTTGGCGAATCATCAGGAATGCCTTTTAGACAAGTTCAAAGTACAAATTCCATAGAAATGCGGGGCATAGTTTCAGGACAAATTCAGAACTTAGTTTCAGGGCAAATTCAGAATTTAGTTTCAGGGCAAATTCAGAACTCAGTTTCAGGGCAAATTCAGAACTCAGTTTCAGGGCAAATTCAGAACTCAGTTTTAAGAACAACCACGGAGAGATCCTTTCTTGACCGTATAAAAACCTTTGTCACCAGTGCTGTAAATGAGTTGAAACTCGCAAGGCTTGAAGTTAAAAACTTTAATTTGGATGTTCCGGCTTCAGCGGTGATTGGCAAATGTCCTGCCTGTGGCAAGCATGTTCGTGAAAACAGAAAAGGCTTCAGTTGTGAGGATAGGGCGTGTAAATTTATCATCTGGAAAAAGATTGCTGGAAAAATCATCTCACCTGCCATAGCATCAAATCTTTTAACATTCAAGAAATCAGGACCATTCAAGGGTTTTATCTCCCGAGAGAAAAAAAAATTCTCTGCCATTCTTGTTCTAAATCAGCAGGACAGGGAGTGGAAGGTATCTTTTGATTTTAACAACAACGTCATTAACGACAAAGATATTAACAGCAAAACCATTAACGACAAAGATATTAACAACAAAGGCATTAACGACAAAGATATTAACAACAAAGCCATTAACGACAAAGATATTAACAACAAAGGCATTAACAGCAAAGACCTTGAAAATAAAACTATTAAAAATAATGCCTTGTCTTCTGTCTTACCCGTTGCGTTATCCGATGTTTTTTTTCCATTATGCCGAGGCAATATCATTGAAGGCAAAAAGGGGTATGGATGTGCCAACTGGAGACCGGAACATGGCGGTTGTCGTTTTGTCATCTGGAAAGAGATCATGGGTAAAAAGCTGACTGAAAAAAATATTCAGACACTTGCCACAGGAAAAACTACTTCACTCTACGTATTCAAAGATCAGCAAGGCAATAAATTCAAAGCAAAACTGAAAATGTTTACTTTTCCTTTGAACAACACGGATTGTTCTTTAAGTACAACTGACACTACATATGCAACTGATCCTACAGATGTAATTCATTCTGCAAATCTCAATCATTCTGCAGATAGAACGGATAAAGAAAACATTGATATTTATGGCAAAAAAGATATTTATAGCAAAAAAGTCCGTGTCAACAAAACTTGCACCATTGAAGTTATGCCGGAAAGCAATGATGTCCTTCCGTTGAATCAACGTCATATTCTCTGTTCAAGATAGTGACTGCTCCCTATTTCTTATTATGATCATCATGAATAAACATGCCTGATGAACGTACCAAACAATCCATTCTGCCGAGGAAACGCTGTATGGCAAAAAATATTAAAAAAAACTTCATTAATGATGCCACCATTGAGCTTCTATCAAAATTTGAAATCTTAAAAAATCTGGCAAAAGATGAACTCAGAAAACTGTTGCGGGCTGATGAAACTGATTATGACATAGGTATTGCAAAACTTATCCGTTACCAACCCAATGAGATTGTCATACGAGAAGGTGATTTTGATTCATGGACATTTTGGATTGTCAAAGGAAACTACAAGGTTATAGTTGGTGATTCTGTCATTACTACTATATCAACTCCCGGAGATATTTTTGGAGAGATGAGCGTTCTTGAGGGACTTCCCAGAACTGCCTCGGTAATTTCCATGGAAGAGGGAATATGTCTTGGCATTGACATGTCTATTCTTGGAAATATTAATGATGATTACATAATCCATGTGATCACAATGGGCTTTAAGCAAAAAAGACTTGAGCGTATCAACACAACAAGAACACAGTTAATTCAGGAAAAACAGGATCTGGATTTAAAATATGTAGCAATGCTCAAGTTTGAGCAGAAACTTAAAAAACAAGAGACTGAGTTTGTAAGGGAAAAGGACTCTCTGGCAAAGAGAGAGGCTGAAGTGGCACGGAGAGAAGCTGAAGTGGTAATGAGAGAGGCTGAAATGGCAATGAAAGAGGCTGAAATGATAATGAGAGAGAATAAACTGTCATTAAAAGAGTCTGCTGAAATGCTGAATAACAATAATGGTATTTCAAGAAAGTTGTTGTGAAATCAACCATTTGCATAAGACATTTGTATAAGACATTTGTATGGGCGCATTCTAAAAAATGGGGTAAAAAACTATTTTTTTATGAGTTATATTTCATAACTCAAGTTTCGATACAAGA
This sequence comes from Desulfamplus sp., assembly GCA_015231395.1. GTDB lineage: Bacteria > Desulfobacterota > Desulfobacteria > Desulfobacterales > Desulfobacteraceae > Desulfamplus. The sequence goes on from JADGBP010000076.1 coordinate 8,692, forward strand.
CCATTAAGCCTAAAATCAATAGTCTCGCATTTTTTGAACACATACTGC
>JADGBP010000077.1 GCA_015231395.1 Desulfamplus sp.
AATGAAAAAAATAAAAGAGTCGGGACTATACGATAAAATCCTTGCAAAATACATGGGCAGTTGAATGTTGGAATATTACAGTTGAATGATAGGTTGAATGCATTTATGAACAGACGTGAAATAGGTTGAAGCATTTGTGATCAGACATGAAATAGGTTGAATGCATTGATGAACAGGCTTAAAAACAATATCTCGTTCCGGTATGTAACCTGAATGGATTATTCATAACATCTAAACACAATAACGTATTAAGGAGGATTCAAATGAAAAAATTTACTTTACTCTGGTTAGTAGCGATTATTATTTGTGGTGGCAGCCTTACTTGTTCAACTGTATTTGCAAATAAAACCGTAAAACTGGCGATAGGCGACTGGGCACCTTATACGTCCGAGACTGACCCCAAAGGCAAACTTCTGGAAGAGGTTGTTACGGAAGCATTTAAAGCAGAAGGGATAGATGTACAATATGCTTATTTCCCATGGAAAAGAAGTTATGTAAATGCGGAAAAAGGACAATATGACGGTACTTTTCCGTGGAACAAAACTCCAGAGCGTGAAGAGGCGTTTTATACACACAAAATATCCCTAATTAAAGATGACGGTGTATATTTTCATCTTAAAAGCAAACCGTTTGACTGGAACACAATAGAAGATCTTAAAAAATACAAAGTTGGTGTTACAATAGGTTATAAACAGGAAGAGCTTTATAAGCAAAACGGAATAACAGCAGACACTGTTCCTGAAGAAGCGATGAATTTCAAAAAGATGCTGGCAGGAAGAATTGATATATATCAGACTTCTAAAGTTGTTGGGTATTCAACTATTAATAGCCTCTTCTCTCCTGACGATGCTGCAAAGTTCACCAACCATCCAAAAGCTGTTGAAACAGACGAATACTATATTCTGTTTTCCAAAAAGACACCTGACGGCAAAGAGCTTGGAGACAAATTTGATGAAGGAATGAAAAAAATAAAAGATTCTGGGGTATATGACAAGATTCTCGCAAAATATCTCGGCAGTTCAATGTAATTAGTGCGTGGGCAATTCTTGTGATTACTGTATGGGCAATCCTTGTGATTACTGCATTGACCACCCTTGTGATTAGTGTATGGGCAGCAAACCCTTGTGGTTGCACATACAAAGCTGATTATATCCAAGACATTTTAAAGATATTTTTCAAGAATTTCAAAGATGTTTTTTTCGAGGTTTAACTCCCTTTTGGGGACACAGATTCAAGAGAACACATCTATCACAATGTGGAGATACAGGATGACATGTTCCCTGACCAAAAGTAACCAGAATGGTATTCACCTCTTGCCAGTAATGCAGAGGCAATTTTTTTCTCAGAGCCATTTCTGTTTCCAGAGGAGTTCTGGTATTCACATAGTTCCAGATATTCATAATGCGATGAACATGAGTATCTACGCAAATGGCATCTTTCTGAAACGCAACATTCAAGACAAGACTTGCTGTTTTGCGTCCTACACCCGGAAGAGTTAAAAGATCATCTAATTCCTGCGGAACATCTCCCTTAAATTTCTTCAGAGCTTTCAGGGCTTTTAAAGCGTTCGGAAGTTTTGAAAGATATCCAGCTTTTGTCTTATAAAAACCTACAGGATAGATAAACTTTTTTATCTGTTCCTGTGAAAGCATGGCAAGGGCATCAGGATCTGGTGCAGCTTTAAACAGCCTTTCTGATGCCTTTGCTGTGGTTTCGTCTTTAGTTCTTGCAGATAGGATAGTTGCAACAAGAACCTTGAACGGATCGCGGGTCTGGATTGAGATCAGTTCCACTACCGGCACTTTGTAATTTTTTATCTCTTCTCGAAGTTTTTCAAGAAAAAGGGATATATCAATATGCATAAAATATTAAATACTCAAATACTAAAAGTTAAAATTATGGTGTTATTTTATTCCCATTCCTAAACAACATGCAACATGCCAAATCAAAAAAAATACAGTCGGGGAATGTTCCCTGGAGCTAATAGACCCTACAATTTTTGGGAGTCCCTAAATATGGATAAGAACCTTGAAAAACTACTGAATAAATCTGACAATATTTCCGAGCAGCAGGCTTTGCTTCAACCATCCGATATTATGGACAAGTTGCAAAACAACAAAAATTGCATGGTAATAATGAATGATGGTCCATACAAGATTAATGTAATAACAAACCTTTTGCACCAATATATATCTGCCGTCAAGAGCGTTTGGCTGGTTACATCTCCAATTACCTTGTCCCCGTTCAAACTTTATGGGATTAAATCTGGTTTGGGAAGTGAGCTTCTTTCAGTAAGATGCCACTTTGAATATACAGAGACCAACTCTCCTGTCACGTTATGGTCAGTTGATTTATTACGCGACAATATTGATGCGATCTGCTCCCATGACATTAAAAAATCTCCGGAGATTGTATCCTCTAATTTAGCCCCAGATATTGTATCTCCTAATTTAGTCCCTGATATTCTATCCTCTGATTTAGTCCAGGATATTGTATCCCCTAATTTAGCCCCTGGTATTGTATCCCCTGATTTAGTCCAGGATATTGTATCCCCTAATTTAGCCCCTGGTATTGTAGCCCCTGATATTTTAGTAATTGAGAATTTAGATATGCTGGGTGATGAGTATGTAGGATCCTGTATGGAACAGGTCATACTTGGTTTGCCTCTTGATATTGCGATTATTGCTTTTATCTCCCCTGCATCTAACAACAAAGAAATCCTTGATTGGCTGATTAAAACACGTAACGGTTCTTGGGGAGAGCTGGAAAGTGTCAATAATCGCGGTCAGGAACTGGCTTATCTACCCCCTGATTATGATTTGATTCCACTGCTTCAGAAGAAAAAAATAGCCACTAAAGTCAAAAATTCACTCAAGGAAAACAGACCGATCAAATTTCTGGCGAACAGCTCATTTTTAAAACATTTGATGGCTGAGCTTAAAAATGAAGAGTTAACCCCGACTTTGATTATCATGCCTTCACAAGAGCTATGTAATCAAGCCGCACAAAACTGCCCGAAAAGCAGGGCAAATGTCAGTGAAATATTATCAAATCCTCAAATCAGATATATGTTTGATCGTTATCCGGTGTTAAAGGATAGTGAAAACGTTGTCGCGGCACTATACAAGCAAGCTGGGGCTTTCCATTCAGGTGACCATCCTGCATGGTCGGAGCTGATTGAAAAACTGCTTTCCTTGAATCTGATAGAAGCTGTTTTCAGCACCATGTATGATGCTCAGTCTCTCATTACCCGTGTAGAATCTGTGATTTTTACTACATCGGAGATAGTTGTGCCCGGACAAATTCAGGCAAAGTCTGCAAGTATTACAGGGTCAGCTTCAAGTATTGCAGGGTCTGATTCAAGCATTGTAAGACCTGTTTCAAGCATTGAATTTCATCGGATATGTCAGCTTACAGAGTCTATGGATAACACAGATATGAAAGGTTGTGTTGTTCTCGCTCACGGAGAAGATATAGATATGACCCTACTTAAGGATATGCATCTTAGAAATTCTTCAGGTGCTGTTAAAAGTAAATTCAAATGCAATATTCAGTCTGTGCTGGCACTTGCAGGGAGCACAAATAGAGGGTTGCAAAATTCTGTTATGATGAGCCTTTGGGCAAATCAGAAAGAATGGAAAGATACTGACCCTTTGATTGAAAAGCAAAGTCAACTTGAAGAATTTATTCCTGAAGCTAAATGTGGTGCTCCCAATATTGCTCTAACTTTAATTCAAAAAACGCAACAATTCAGATTTGAGATTGACCAATGCAACATCAAAATTGAGGCAATCAAAAAATCGCGTGAATTTAGTTCTTCTAAGAATGAATTGAGTGCTCTTAAGAAACAGGTTTCTATGCTTCAATTCACAATTGCGAATTTACCCTGTAATGACTGTGTCCATAAGGCAGAATGCCAAGAGTTGCGTTACAAGAAAATCAGGGAAATTTCCAGCCAGTACAACGATATGATCTATCAAATGAGACAAAGCTCCTCAATTCTTGGGGTAGATCTGGCAGATGAAACAGCGTTTTTAATAAACATGGGACTTTTGGATTCTGATTCCACGAATATGAGTCCTTTGGATTCTGATTCTATGAACATGAGTCCTTTGGATTCTGATTCTACGAACATGAGTCCTTTGGATTCTGATTCCACGAATATTAGTCCTTTGGAGTTTGATTTTAAATTGACGCCCAAAGGAAAGATTGCTCTTCAAAGCGGTTGCAGTAACCCTTTTTATATCACGGAACTTATCTGGCACAAAAAAGACTTTCCATGGTCAGAAGAGTTGACAATCCCTGTTTTGGCTGGATTTATAGAACTTGGTCAGGAAGAAACACCATTATTAGTGAATGATTTTGTAAATGAAGCATTGCCACATGCTTACCAATGGATCGAGGAGTGTATTGCTCCGATCAAAAAGCAGTTGTGCTTAAACGGGGTTGCGGTACCAGAGCCATCTTTTGCTCAATCCGCTTTAGTGCATGCAGTGGAAAATGGAATCGGGCTTGAGGTGGCATCGGAAACTACAGGAATTTCAATTGGAACCATTACCCGATTAGTTCAAAAAGCCAGGTATATAGGGTTTGTATTTGGCTTTCCGACAAAAAATAAATCACTAACCATTCATGGGCGGAATCCTACCACCCCGAATAATCAAAATCTGAATGCATTTTCATGGTAAACGTCCATGGTCAGATTGGAATCAGTCCACCCCCGACCATGAAAAGCAAACGTGTTTTCACGGTAAATGTGTTTTCACGGTAACTACACCACAAAAATATAAGCAAAATTATAAGGAGAAAATATGCAAACGGATGAAAAAATTCCGCATATCAATGTGGATTATTTTGAGGATCTGACCGGAAATATTAAAAATGGCGAAAAAAGCGATGTGGAAGATGTAGGTATCAGAATCCGGCGGTTGCGGGAAGAAAAAGGCATCTCAATTGACGAGCTTTCAAATCTTACGGGATTTGACAAAGAACGGCTTGAAGATATTGAAAATGGTATTGTCAAACCCCAACTTGGAACAGTAATGAAGCTTTCCAAAGCTCTGGACAGTGCCCTGGGTCGTTTGGTGTCAGGTGTTGGGTCAAAACTTTATTCCATCACCAGAAAAAATGAACGTAAACCTGTATTCCGTTCGACTTCCCGAAAAGGGGAGCAAAAACTATATTCCTACATGAGCCTTGCTCCGGAAGTTCAGGGTCGTCATATGGAAGCACTGATTGTCCAGCTTGAGGAAAATCCTGTCAAGGAGGTTTCAGTCCACGATGGCGAGGAGTTTATTTATGTTCTGGACGGAATCGCAGCGTTGGAGATTGGTGAGGAACAGTATGATTTGAATCCCGGGGATAGTGTATATTATCTCTCCACAACACCTCATCTTATAAAGGCAAAAGAGGGAAAAGCGACAATTTTAGCTGTTTTATATGAATAAGGATTTATAGTTATCCAGATAATTAAATTGGCAAGAGCACTGTAGGGGCAATCCTTTGTGGTTGCCCTTCAAAATTAAGAATGCCAGAAATATTTTTCTGGAAGTTTATAAAAGGAGATAAAATCATGGAAAAGTGCCTGTGGAAACCATCTGAAGAGAGAATCAAGCAGACCAATATCTACAGGTTTATGCAGACTGTAAATGAAAAATACGGGAAAACATTCTCTGATTATAATGAACTTTATCAATGGTCAATTGATAATCTTGAAGAGTTTTGGTCACTTATGTGGGATTTTGCCGGAATCAGGTCATCTAAATATTTTGATCGTGTACTTGATGACCCCAAAAAAATGCCAGGAGCCAAATGGTTTGAAGGTGCAAGACTCAATTTTGCCCAGAATCTATTAAGGTTCAGAAATGATAATATCGCTCTTGTTTTCCGGGGGGAAGACCAGATCAGAAGAACCATTACCTACAATGAGCTTTATGATGAAACCTCAAGGGTTGCCGAAGCGTTAAAGCGTTTCGGCATAAAGCCTGGCGACCGTGTGGTAGGGTTTGTGCCCAACATGCCGGAATCTGTTATTGCGATGCTTGCGACTACAAGCATCGGGGCAGTATGGTCATCATGCTCCCCTGATTTTGGCATAAAAGGTGTACTTGACCGGTTCGGACAGACCAGACCAAGGATTCTGTTTACTGCTGACGGTTATTTTTTCAAGGGTAAACCAATGGATAGCCTGGAAAAAATCGCCGGCATCATCAAAGAGATTCCATCAATTGAAAAAGTGGTGGTGATTCCTTATGTCAAGGAAGATCCCTATATAAAGTCAATCCCCAATGCAGTGCTTCTGGATAAATTCAAGACATCCCGTGCCCGTGAATGCCATGCCAGTGAAATCTATGCCCGTGAAATTGAATTTGAACAGCTTCCGTTTGATCACCCACTTTACATAATGTATTCGTCCGGCACCACCGGACTTCCCAAATGCATGGTTCAGAGTGCCGGTGGAGTTCTCATGCACCAGATCAAGGAGCTGATACTCCATACTGATCTCAAGGAAGATGATACAATCTTCTATTTTACCACTTGCGGCTGGATGATGTGGAACTGGCTTGTAACCTCTCTTTCTGTAGGTGCAACTCTGGTTCTATTTGATGGGAACCCATTTCATCCAGCTCCTGACGCACTTTGGCAGATGGCACAAGATGAAAAAGTCACGGTGTTTGGCACAAGTGCCGGTTACATCGCCGCTCTTAAAAATGCTGGTGTAAAACCCGGACAGCAGTTTGATCTGACCGCTATGAGAGCACTTTTATCAACAGGTTCGCCTCTCTCAAAAGAGGATTTCGAGTTTGTATATAATGAAGTAAAGTCAGATCTTCAACTTGCTTCAATATCAGGCGGCTCTGATCTTAACGGCTGTTTTGCCCTTGGTAATCCAATGAGTCCTGTCTATTCAGGAGAGATTCAGTGTCGCGGACTTGCCATGAAAGTGTTTGCTTATGATGAGAATGGCAGACCAGTGACAGGTCGGCAAGGAGAGCTTGTCTGTACAGCCCCCTTCCCTTCAATGCCTATCTATTTCTGGAATGATGAAGACGGCTCCCGCTATCATGATGCCTATTTTGACCAATACCCCGGAATCTGGACACATGGGGATTTCATAGAGGTGACAGAACGGGGCGGTGTAATAATGTATGGACGCTCCGATGCCACATTGAATCCCGGAGGTGTCAGAATCGGCACTGCAGAAATCTATCGCCGAATGGAGCAGATGGAAGAGATTTCGGACAGTGTTGTTGTTGGGCAGGAGTGGAACAATGACGTAAGGGTCATACTTTTTGTCACAATGGCTGCTGGATTTGAACTTAATGATGAGATCAAAACTAAAATAAAAAATGATATTCGTAAAAATGCCTCTCCCCGTCATATTCCGGCAAAGATCATTCAGGTTCCGGATATTCCCTATACGCTTAACATGAAAAAGGTCGAACTTGCGGTAAAAAAAATGATTCACGGCAAAGAGGTCAAAAACAAGGACGCATTGAAGAATCCAGAATCACTGGATTTTTTCGGACAAATTGAGGAGTTGAAATACTGATCGCTATCACTTCATAGGTCTTGATAGTGTGTCGGAATCAATTGTTGACAATGGAAAATAAGTAGGAGGTTCTGACAAAAAGATTGCAATAGAAATCTAAATTTGATATATAGCCGGCATTTGTTTGTCTTGCGGTGGGTGTAGCTCAGTTGGCAGAGCACCAGGTTGTGGCCCTGGTGGCCGCGGGTTCAAGTCCCGTCACTCACCCCACATATAGTTTTCCATTTTCCAGATAAATAAATTTGGCAGTCACAATATCAGTCACAATCCCACCCCAGTCAGCCAATATCAGTTCAAATCCCATCCCAACCAAGTTAATGTCAGTCAAAACAAAACCCCAGAGATAGTCAATATCAGTTAAAACTTCACCCCAGCCAGCCAATGATAAGGTTTCCAGTATATCTCACTGATTTTTCCTGAAACCTTTTGTCTCAATTCCCCCATTCTTTCCAGAAAATAATAGATAGTCGGTACAACCACCAGTGTAAGAAATGTGGCAACCATAAGCCCGAATATAACCACCACAGCCATTGAACGCCACCACTGGCTCGATTCACTGACCCATGAGATGCTCCATGTATGAAAATCGTAGGAGATTCCGGTCACCATTGGAATTAGCCCTAAAATTGTGGTTACAGCCGTAAGCAGTACAGGACGCATACGGGTAGCACCTGCAGAGACCACAGCCTCTTTTAGTTCCATTCCCCGCTCTCTCAACTTGTTTGTGTAGTCAATCAGCACTATAGCATTATTTACCACAACTCCAGCTAAAGATATAACCCCTACGCCGGTCATGATAATTCCAAACGAGGAGTGGAACAAAGCAAGACCGAGAAACGCCCCGCCAAGTGAGAGGATAACCGATGTCATAATTATAAACGGCTGAACAATGGAGTTGAACATAGTAACAAGAACAAGAAAAATCAGCAGCAGGGCAATCATAAACGCCTTGCCCAAAAAAGCCTCTGATTCCTGCTGCATCTCGAATTCACCAGTGAATTTAATTTTATAACCTGGAGGCAGGTTGAATTTTTCCAGCATTTTTGCCGCCTGTTCCCGAACTACAGCACCGGGTATCTTGTCTTCATCAACATTTGCCTTCACTGTTACAACCCGTTCGTTGTTGATGCGGACAATATTGCCAATAGAACC
>JADGBP010000078.1:0-6048 GCA_015231395.1 Desulfamplus sp.
GTGTCAGATACAACAAACTTGTCAGTCGGAATTAACCCTTTTTCAACAGCTTCCATAACCCATCCAAGAGTACCACCCGCGGAAATGGTGTCCATGCCGTTTTTGTTGCAGATATCATTGAGACGGGCAATCGCGTCTCTGTCAAAAATTCCGAGATTCGACCCCATAAGAGCCAATGTCTCATATTCTGGCACAGATGTCTCTTTCCCGTTGAATGTGCCCTTGTGTCCGCACATTATGGAGCAGGGTTTGCATGTATTTATCTTGATATCATGCTTTTGCTGAATCATCTCGCCTGTTATTCTGAATGCCTGATCATGCTCTCCAAAATAATAGTTCCACACTGGCAGCATTTTCGCTTTATTAACAAACTTGACAAGAGATGCAGTGCCAAATTTACCCATTGAGATGGAGAATGCTTCCTGCTTGATGAACTTGTTAGCCTTTTTTCTGACTTTATCAAATTTTTCAGCATCTACGGGAACAATCTTATATTCTTTTCCACGTGCCACAACCCCTTTCAGATTCTTTGACCCCATGACAGCTCCAAGCCCTCCCCTGCCCAGAAATCTGTGTCCAGAGGAAACATTGGCAAAACGAACCAGATTTTCTCCGGCCGGACCAATAACCAAAGCTGCCTCTTTTTTTGAATCTACGAAGTCTGATTTTTTTGTTTCTGACAAGTCTGATAGAATTTTCTTTTGTGTCTCCACAGTATCAAGACCCCATACATCTGTGGCATCGCGGAACTCAACTGTCTTGTGGTCAAAATAGACAACGCATTTATCTTTTGATTTTCCCTTGATTATAAGCCCGCCATATCCGGCTGTCTGAAGATGCAGCCCAAATGGACCTCCGCACGAGGCGGTTGCAATAATGCCTGTAAGCGGAGATTTGGAAATGGCCTCAAAACGCCCTGAACACGGGGCACCTGTGCCTGTCGTAACTCCCGGCATTATTATAATTATATTATCCTCGCCAAGAGGATCAATACCTGGTTTGAGACGATCATAAAGGAGTTTGATGCCCATGCCTTTGCCGCCCATAAACAACTCCCTGTCCTTTACGGGTGCTTCATAAACAGACCATGAGCGATCTGTAAGATTAATTTCAAGAATTCTGTTGGAATACCCTTTTATCTCTTCCATATTTTCACCGATACCTTAAATTTACTGACCATTATTACTTAATCATTGTTGTCAATTTATGTTTATAAAAGCTCGATAAATTCGTTAACGCTTAATCCAGCTTGTCTAATAATCGAACGCAGTGTACCTTTTGCTATTTCTTTATGATCTGGAACAGTCAAACGACGGTATGGAGAGGATGATTGCCTGAGAGTAATATGACTTCCCGTTTGATGGTCTTTTTCATAGCCTATCTTTGATAAAGCTGCAATAACCTTTCTCCCTGATATTTGTGGAAGAGTGCTCACATCGCTATCTCAAGAATTTCTTCATAAATAGATGCTGGTATTGGTTCGTCATGTTTTTTTAGACTTTCCAAATATGAAACAATAGCTTCTTTTATATTTTTCAACGTTTCTGATCTTGTTGACCCTTGCGAGATACATCCTGGTAAAGCTGGAACTTCGGCAACAAAAACTCCATCTTCGTCTTGTTCAATTATAATTCTTAATTTCATAGAATTCTCCCAGGAAACATCCTTAATTTCATAAAATTCTTCAAGGAAACCCCTATTCCTTTAACATATCATTTTTAAACAGGCTCTTAGGTTAGGGGGCGTTGACAGTATTTGCTGCCAATACTTTTTCACTCAAATGCTTTGTTAAGAATTGCAAGAGCGTCATTTTCATCCATCTCTCTGGGATTCATAATGATACTGGGGTCATTGATCGCAGCCTTCGCAATTTCAGGCAGTTTGTCTTTAGTTACACCCGCCTGTTTCAGGTTAATGGGAAGAGCACACAAATCATAAAGAGCTTTCTGCAACTCTCTCAAATAATGAATCATCTGTTCCGCTCTGCGGGGTTCCGGTGTTCTGGCATATACTTCGGCACCTGCCATTGGAAGAAGGAGTTTTGCTATATTTTCACGACATTTTGACATGTTGTATTCCAGACCAAATGGCATAAAAATATTCATGGCAATACCGTGAGGAATATGACAAATACCACCGGTTGCGTGTCCTAAAGAGTGAACAACTCCAACCATGGAGTTTGAAAAAGCAGCACCCGCCATAGTTGAAGCATTTGCCATAGCAAGTCTAACATCTGCATTGTTTCCGTCACTCACTGCCTTAATGACGTTTGTGCGTATCATTTCAATAGCGGCAACAGCATAGGCGTCGCTTATTGGATTTTTCTGGATTCCTATAAATGCCTCGACAGCATGAGACATGGAATCCATTCCAGTGGCCGCGGTCATGCGGGGAGGGAGGGTCATTGTCAATCTTGGATCAAGCACGGCAAGATCAGGCAGAAGATGAGTAGAAGAAAATGCCATCTTAAGATTCCGTTTAATATCCGAGATTACGGCTATAGTAGTCACCTCGGATCCGGTTCCCGATGTTGTGGGAATAACCACAAGAGGCTTGAGTGGATTTTTAAGCATTTCGGCACCGGAAAACTCAAGAAGATCATCTGAATTTTCTGTAACCAGAATATTAACCCCCTTGGCAGTATCAATAACAGAGCCACCTCCGAGAGCAACAAGCGAATCACACTGATTCTGTCTGAATATGGTGGTAATCTTTTCAACAACCTCACTTGAAGAGTCTGGCGGCACATCATCAAAAATGGCACCGATTGTTATTCCAGAGCTATCAAAACTTTGAGTGAAAAGTTTCACAAGACCTGCTCCTGAAACCCCTTTGTCTGTGATAACCATGGGACGCTTGACCCCAAGGGTTTGAAGTTCTGATGGAAGATTATCAAGAGCTTTATGACCGGATATTATTTTAACTGGATTGTGAAACTCATAATATGAAGGTAACATGTTTGATTCCTTTAAAAAAATATTGTTTAAAAATATTTTGAACATAAGCAGTTTAGCTATAATCAAGGTCAAATTGAATTTTTTGAGTAATAAAACTCTTGAATTGAAGAAAACTCTTGAATTGAAGAATATAAGCAGCTTCGCTGAAATTGTTATTTAATTATTACCGTCTTTATTACCGTCCAAGCAGTATCCCCAAGGTATAAAGCCATATCCTGAGACCCGCTCTTTTCAGAGTAAGGGGCGGCACTCTTTTTACAAGTCGTTTAGTAATAAATTCAGGATAAAGTGTTGTCAGGAGAATTACCAGAGCTCTGGTGAAAACTGTTGCAAGCCCAAGATCGCCCTTAATGCTCATCCGTCTTTCCGCAAATGCCTGAGGAGATCCTATTTGTGGAGTCATAACCATAAATGCGGACTCAACATTTCTGAAATAGATTTCAAGGTCAGCATGCTTCATTTGTGAACCCTGGAATTGAAGCATGCCATCTCTTTTTTCAAGTCCCATGTAAGGTCCATCCGGCAGAACCTTCATGACCAGAGTAAAGCCATTTTGTAAAGCATCAATCTCTTTTTTGATCTCTTCATCATGTTGCGACGCAGATTGAAAAGCCCTGCCCAGCACAATAAAAACGATTTTTATCACCATGACCTTAAATGTCTTTGTACCGGGTACTATCGGACGATACTTCACTTCCATATTTCCTCCTTAAGTTAAAACGGGCGTATATGAATCGCTATAATAAACAATGTTTAACGCAATATAACGACATTGATTAATACAATATAACTTTTGTGTCAAGCTGCAATTTGTTTAGTGGTGATTTGTCAGTGATATGAATGCTTTTCCATTGATATTATGATCTAAAAAATGGAAATTCCTATACTATTAAAGCTATAATCATAGATCTGAAATCATAGATCTGAAAATCTCTTCATTAATAATAGTCACACCAAGCTCATGTGCTTTTGCAAGTTTACTGCCTGAAGATTCTCCTGCCACAAGATAATCTGTTTTTGCACTGACACTCCCAGTCACTTTTGCCCCTGCCTTTTGAAGCAGCTCTTTAGCCTCAGAGCGTGTCATGCTCTCCAGCGTTCCGGTTAAAACAAATATTTTGCCTTTAAGTGTTTTATTTTCAAGCATTTTATTTTCAAGCGTTTTGTCTTTGCCGGAAGCGTTACTTTTTTCAACTTCCTTATCCACTATAACTCCATTATCCAAAGAATTCTCCACTATCACCCCATTATCCAAAGAGTTCTCTACTATAACTCCATTATCCATTAACTTTGTGATAAGCGACAAATTATTAGGATTCTGAAAAAAATCATACACAGCCCCAGCGGTTTTAGGGCCTATTCCCTCAATTTTTTCCATCTCCTCCTTTGATGCGGATATGACAGCATCAAGAGTTCCGAACTTTTCAGATAAAAGAAATGCTGCATTTTCTCCCGTGTGGGCAATACCCAATGCATATATAAACCGTTTGAGAGACACTGCCCTTGATTTTTGCAGGGCAATCAGAATGTTTTGTGCAGATTTGTCTCCCATCCGCTCCATTGAAGCCAGCGTATCCTTATCAAGAACAAACAGGTCAGCAAAAGAGGCGATAATCTCCTTTTCCACCAATTGATCCACCAGTTTTTTGCCAAGACCATCAATATCAAAAGCTGACTTTGAGACAAAATGTTTTATACGCTCTTTTAGTTGGGCACTGCATGATGCATTAATGCATTTAATTGCAGCCTCATCTCCAACTCTTTTTAGCGGACTGCTGCAAACAGGACAGATATCAGGCATACAAAACTTCTTCTCATTGCCGGTACGTTCTGATTCAATCACCTTGAGCACCTTGGGAATCACGTCTCCGGCTCGGATAATAACCACGCTGTCTCCAATCCTGATATCCTTGCGGGCAATTTCGTCTTCATTGTGCAGAGTGGCTCTGGACACTGTCACACCACCAACATTCACCGGTTCCAGCAGAGCAACCGGAGTGATCGTCCCTGTTCTGCCCACCTGAACAATGATATCCCTTACCACTGTCGTTGCCTCCATTGCCTGAAACTTATACGCTATTGCCCACCTCGGGCTTCTGGATTTCACACCAAGAATCTTTTGCAAACGTAAGTCATCGACCTTAATAACCATGCCGTCAATCTCGTAAGGAAGAAAAGCCCGTCGCAACTCAAGTTCTCTGTAATATTCAATTGCCTGATCAATTGTCAGATTTTCGCGAATAAGAGGACTGACTGGAAATCCGTAAGTTTCAAGTTTTTTGAGCATTTCACCGTGAGACACGAATTCAATATCTTCCACAATAATCGTACCACTTTCTCTGGATGTTGATCCTGTACCATACACAAACATTGACAGCGGACGGGAAGCGGTGATTTTTGAATCTAACTGACGCAGAGAACCAGCAGCAGCGTTTCTTGGATTGGCAAAAAGAGGCTCTCCTTTTGCAAGTCGTGCTTTATTGAAATTATAAAAGTCTTTCAAAGAGATGCAAACTTCTCCTCTGACAATGATATCACAATCAACAGGAAGCTTAAGCGGAACAGAGCGAATGGTTCGGACATTTTCAGTAATCACTTCTCCGGTGATGCCATCTCCCCTGGTGGTTGCAAGAACTAAAACACCATTTTCATATGTAAGCTCAACAGCGACACCATCTAACTTCGGCTCAACAGTATAAGAACATTCACCTGAGTTAATTAAATTTGACAGATACTGTGATTTTATCAAACCATCATTTTTGATCAAATCTGAAGTGTTCAATAAATTCAAAGTGTCCAACATATCCAAAGTATTCAATAAATCTGAAATACGATTATGAAAATCAATGAGTTCATCATCATTAAACGCATTGTCAAGGCCAAGCATGGGGATTGAACGACTGGCAGTTTGAAAGAGTTCAAGAGGCGGTGCACCTACTCTTTTTGTAGGAGACTCAACTTTTGAGAGGAAGGGATACGCTGTTTCAATTTCAAGAAGCCTTGCCATCATTTTGTCATATTCCGCATCAGATATTTCAGGGGCATCCAGAACATGATAAAGGTGGTTGTGGCGGGTCAGTTCCTGCTGCAG
>JADGBP010000078.1:6143-8533 GCA_015231395.1 Desulfamplus sp.
TTTTGAGAGGAAGGGATACGCTGTTTCAATTTCAAGAAGCCTTGCCATCATTTTGTCATATTCCGCATCAGATATTTCAGGGGCATCCAGAACATGATAAAGGTGGTTGTGGCGGGTCAGTTCCTGCTGCAGAAAATGTGCTTCTTCGGCTGTTTTAATATCAAGTGTTGTCATAAATCTTCCTTGGATTTTGTCATAATTCTTCCCTGGGAGTTCTCATAAACCTTCCTTGGATTTTATCATAAATTTTCCTTGAATATAGGATTATGAATAAATACACTCCTTGAATCAAAGCAATACTCAATTCCAGCTCCGATTCGCCATTCCAGATCTTCTGATGCAGCATTCATTGAAAAAAATCCCCCTGCTGCAAGATTATCTGTCATTATTTTCCAACCCTCAAGTTTCATGGAACCTGTCATTGTGCTTGAGGTGTTGCCGGCATGAACCCCTTTAAGTTCATCAAGGGCACTTGCTGTAAATTCATCAACAATCTCATAATGAACCGGATATTTTTCAGCATCTGCATTTTTCTCTTTCATCCAGCCTACAGACAACTGAAAATCCATTGAATAATCTTTGCATGATGCGGTTTTATATCTAAAAAGAGGACCTGCTGTGAACATAAAATCAGGGCTGTAATATCCACCATGACCAAAGGTGTAGAAATTACTGTTATGCTGAAAGTGCATCCATGTTACATAGAGACCCAACGTCATTTCATCTCCATTTTGCATTGGAATAGTTTTACCTGTAGCGGCATTTAGCTGTAGCGAACTATTTTTCAACATATTCACACCTCTGTATGCATCAAAACCGCCATTTAATGAAAACCAGTCATTTTTTCCAAATGAGATATTTCTGCCTATGTTGATTCCGTTTTTAACCACACGCCCCCACTCCTGATTACTGTATGGGTCGTCAAATCCTGACATTGATAAAATCGAGTCATCAACAACTGTTCTGTGAATTTCTGCATTCCAACCTTTATTACTGTCTGCTTTGACCCTAATAACAGGTGTTGGGGAGACAGCACCGCCTAATGGGGAAATGCCTAAAGATGTGTCAAGTTTAAGATCAAAATCAGACAAAAGAGTTATCTTGTCTGTATTCCATTTCAAAGCCGTTTCATTAACAATTATGTTGTCATTGCTTGATGTAAAAAGAGCCTTCTGACCATTGAGGTATTTGTAAAAATTTCCTGTTTTATTCGGGAAGCTGTCTGATGCTCCATTTAACAGATGCCTTGATTTAAAAAATATATCCAAATTGTTACTATTTGAATTTATAACAAACCCTGTCTCATCAAGCCTTGAAGTGCCGTTATCTCCATTTTTATGTCTATGGTAAAAGATGTTGTCATATCCATTTGGAACTCCATATTTACCTTTTTTTACCTTACTGGTCAAAGGGTCTGCAAGTTTACGACAAATCATAAGTTTTAACTCATCAATTTTTGCAGTGCTTTTTATATTATTTTTTCCCATAAAATCATTGAGAAGCTCATAAGCTGCTTCATATTTTTCCTGCTGATATAGAGTATATCCAAGACCTGTAACCCAGCTTGCGGTATCGGGATTATTCTTAATATCAGGATTATTCTTAGTATCGGAGGTAGCCTTGGTGTCAGGGTTAATAGTGCCATTCTTGGGATTCATCTTTCCATCAAGATTCTTTTGGATAATCTGTTTTTGGAGAAGTGATTCAAACTTTCTCTGGGCAAGCTGATAATTCTTTGCATTGTAAGCTGCCCATGCTGATTCTGCAAAAAGATAGTCCCATTTATCCAAATCTTGTCCAGAAAAAAGATTTTCAAGCATTGGCAGATATTTATCCATTGTTTTGTAGTCTTTTAACTGTGACAGGATACCTAAAATAGCTGGAACGCAATCTGTAAGTTTATATTTTTTCTGGATAAGATCGGCAAAAATATCTTTAGATGAAATCAAATCTCCAAGTTTCATTTGGGTGTAGGCCAGTCCCAACTGAAGATTAAAGATTTCTTCGGTGTTATTATTGATAGTTTGTTTTTCCTGTTTTGATTTGTCTATCAAAAATACGAACTGCCTTTCCGCTTCCGTTAGATTACCGCTGTTATAGGCATCCCATGCCGCACCTGCGTGAATTTGATCTTGACCTGAGCCACTGTCAGCAGAGGCAGAATCAGCAGTACCCGCCCATGCTTCAGATGGAGTCATAAGCAAAAGCGTTGTAAAACAAATAGATACAGCGATAATAAAATTTAATATGTTTTTACTCATAATTCACTACTATTCCAATACTCTCTATCTTCTTGCCAAATCCATTTGATGACATCAATTCCTTGCGGATTATTATAGATATAGTTTTCCAGATAATTAAATTGGCAAGGTAGGGGCAATCCCTTGCGG
>JADGBP010000079.1:0-6920 GCA_015231395.1 Desulfamplus sp.
CAGGGAACAGGCAGCTTCTCATTAAAGACACGATACTCTGTCTCTGTGCCACTGGCAAAAAAATCTGATGAGACCGCCACTGTAGCGTCAGAACCAGCCGGATTAACATCTCCGATTTCAATGATAAAAAGAGCTGATTTATAATTCTTTATATCAACTTCAGGACGGTCAGCTTTCTCAAAATCCATTCCTTTAACATCAAGAAGTTTACCACCTTTAGTAACCTTAAAATTCAAAATAACGCTTGTACTTTTTGCACGGGGAATAAATTTGGCTGAAATTTCGCCTCCGTTACGGGTAAAAACTGGCTTTGGTTTTTCAAGTTCTTGACCAGAGACCATAGCATTTTTATTTTGTTTATCATTTGAACTTGCATAAGCTGTTGAAAGTGCCATCGGAAAAAGAAAAAGTATTGCAGATAAACAGATAATTACTCCAGAAGATATTGAACTATTCCATATTGTTCTATTGTTGGATTTCCATATTTTGTTGTTCAGATAGTTATATATTTTTGTCATAATAATCTTACCCTCCTATTGAAACATGGCAATGAACATGCCAGCGGCTGCGGCTGAACCTATTACACCAGCTAAATTTGGACCCATTGCGTGCATCAGAAGCCAATTACTTGGATCTGCTTTAAGCCCTTCAGAATGAGATACCCTTGCAGCCATAGGTACTGCCGAAACGCCTGCTGAACCTATCAGAGGATTCATCTTCTCTTTTAAAAACATATTCATTATATGAACTGTTAGAATACCTCCAAATGTACATACTATAAAGTCCAGAAGACCGAAAGCAAAAATCAGAAGAGGTTTCCAGTCAAGAAAAACCTCAGCCTTCATGGTGGCTCCCACAGATAATCCTAAAAATATAGTAACGATATTCATAAGAGAATTCTGGGCTGTATCTGAAAGGCGTTTGACCACACCGCTTTCTCTCATCAGGTTACCGAACAGGAACATACCTAAAAGAGGAGCAACTGATGGGATAAGCAGAAGTATCAACACAGAGGCAATAAGCGGAAAAATAAGTTTTTCACGCGGGGAGACATAACGAAGCTGACGCATTTTAATCTTGCGTTGTTCGACTGTTGTCATAAGACGCATGATGGGTGGCTGGATAAGAGGAACCATTGCCATGTATGAGTAGGCAGCCAGTGCATTTGCCCCTAAAAGATGAGGAGCCAATTTTGCAGTAAGGTAAATGGTGGTAGGCCCGTCTGCCCCTCCGATAATTGCCACGGATGCCGCCTCTTTGAGGGTAAATCCAAAAAAGAGTACTCCAAGATAAGTGATAAAAACACCAAGCTGTGCTCCAGCACCAATAATCAGAGTCTTTGGGTTGGCAATCAGGGGACCAAAATCGGTCATTGCCCCCAAACCGAGGAATATAACGCAGGGAATGACTTCCCACTCAACACCATATCTATAGAAAACCCTGAGAAGTTCAGGTGTGCCGTGCTCGGTAAAACCCATAAGCGGTGTAAGGGGAAAGTTAACAAGAAAAATTCCAAACCCAATGGGAAGCAACAGCAGGGGCTCATACTCTTTGGCAATAGCCATATAAAGAAATAACAGCCCGATCAACATCATAATTATCTGTCCCACGGTGATATGTGGAAAACCGGTTTGTGAGATAAGAATATTTTGAATAAGCTCTAATACTTGACTCCAGGACATTACTTGATATCTCCTTATGTTATAATGGAATATTCCCGTGTTTTTTGGGGGGATTGGTGTCCCGTTTTGTTTTAAGCATTCTGAGTGCCTGAATGATTTTCGGTCGAGTTTCAGCAGGATCAATGACCGCATCTATGTATCCAAGCTCTGCCGCCTTGTATGGATTGGCAAATTTTTCCCTGTAATCTTCAATCAGCCGTTTACGCTCAGCCACAGGATCTGCTGCCTTTTTGATTTCATTACGAAAAATTATATTTACCGCACCTTCTGCCCCCATGACTGCGATTTCAGCAGTGGGATATGCAAGATTGATATCACCCCTGATATGCTTGGAACTCATAACACAATACGCACCGCCATAAGCCTTTCTTGTAATTATGGTAATGCGTGGAACTGTGGCTTCACAGAAGGCATAAATCAACTTTGCTCCATGTTTTATGATTCCACCATGTTCTTGATGCGTTCCCGGCAAGAATCCAGGGACATCCTCATAAATGATAATGGGAATATTAAAAGCATCGCAGAATCGGACAAAACGGGCACCCTTGATGGATGCGTTTATATCAAGGCAGCCTGCCATAACTGCCGGCTGATTTGCGATAATTCCGACAGATTTACCATCAAGTCTTGCAAAGCCTACAACAATATTTTTGCCAAAATGCTCCTGAACTTCAAAGAAATAGTTGTTATCCATACTGGAGCAGATGACATTGCGAATATCGTAAGGCTGATTGGGATCAGCAGGTACAATGTTTCTTAAATTCTCGTCAATCCGCATAGGATCGTCATCAGTTGGCTTTATTGAGGCTTCTTCCATATTATTCTGGGGCAGAAAACTCATTAACTCCCTGATTTTTTCAAGACACGCCCTATCATCCGGTGATGCAAAATGGGCAACGCCGCTCACGGCATTATGTGCCATCGCTCCACCAAGCTCTTCTTTGTCCACAACTTCGCCAGTCACCGATTTTATCACTTCAGGCCCTGTAATAAACATGTGGCTTGTTTTTTCCACCATGAAAATCCAGTCTGTAAGTGCTGGGGAATAGACCGCACCTCCTGCTGATGGTCCCATAATGGCTGTAATCTGGGGAACAACACCAGATGCCATAACATTCTGGAGAAAAATATCAGCATAACCTGCAAGGCTGTTTACACCTTCTTGAATACGTGCTCCTCCTGAGTCAGAAAGTCCAATGACCGGTGCACCTACTTTCATGGCCATTTTCATCATTTTACAGATTTTCTCGGAATGGGCAAGCGACAGCGATCCTCCTAAAACTGTAAAATCCTGGGCAAAAACAAAGGTCTGTTTTCCATGAATGAGTCCATATCCTGTAATAACCCCATCTCCCGGAATTTTTTGTTCTTCCATTCCAAAATCGGTACACCGATGAGATTTAAAACGATCAATCTCAACAAAGGAGCCTTTGTCAAGAAGGATATAGATACGTTCACGGGCAGTCAATTTTCCTGCCTCATGCTGTTTTTGGATACGGTCAGCTCCTCCGCCTTCCGTAGCCCGATTATTTTTTTGTTCGAGCTTATTTAATAGCTCTTGGATTTCCATGATTTCTCCTTAAACACTGCGGTTTGTTTAATAATAGCTTAAGTTTCAATACTGATACCTTGTAGTTTCAATCTTGTAGTTTTGATACTGATATCTTGTAATTTTAATAAAGAAGGGCTGGTATTATAATTTTATAATTTGAGAAAATACATTAAAAATAAAAGGTATCCTTAAAGCATAAAAATATTCATATGTCGATAAAAAATTCAATCGGATTTTGATTTTGATAAAATTCGGCTATCAATTTTTTTTCTTATTCCAGACTCAAATTTGAGAAAAAAAAGATAAATTACCATGAAAATGCCCCTCATTATTTGGGGTGGAAATCTTTGAGAAGTAAACTAAACCTTGCAATTAAGGTGATTTTTGACTATTTATATCCTGTATTTTATTATCTTTTTGCATCTTATTCTCTTGATTTTGTTGTTGGAAAAATTTGGGATTATTACTGTTAAAATCAAAAAATGGTAACTTTTATATTTGGCAACATTTCCATGAAGCATTTGACATATTTGAAATAGTCCACGTTAATTAATATCTTGAAATATTAATCTAAACAATAAAGGAGCAGTATAAAAATGGATTTATTTAAGCGTATTTGTTTGTTGTTTTTTTGCATGTTTTTTGTATCAGGAATTGCCTTTGGAGTATCAAATCCAGCCTTTGGACAGGATAAAAAATTGAAAGCTGGTTTTATCTATGTAGGACCTGTAGGAGATTATGGCTTTTCTCATGCCCACGATCAGGGCAGAAAATTTGCAGAATCAAAACTTCCATGGCTTGAGACAGTGATTGTCGAAGCTGTTGCAGAAGCGGATTGTGCAAGAATCATTGACAGGTTAATCCAGGAACAAAAATGCGATGTAGTCTTTACAACCAGTTTCGGCTACATGGATGATACCATCAAAGCAGGACAGAAATATCCGGATAAAAAATTCATGCACTGCTCAGGCTTTAAAAACCTTCCAAATGTAGGCACCTATTTTGGGGATCTTTATCAGATATATTATTTAAATGGACTTATGGCAGGTGCTCTGACAAAAAGCAATAAAATAGGTTATGTGGCAGCCTTTCCAATACCTGAACTTACCCGTCACATAAATGCATTTGCTCTTGGTATTAAGGCGGTCAATCCCAAAGCAAAAGTGGATGTAAGATGGACTTATGCATGGTATGGACCGGACAAGGCAAAAGAGGCAGCAGAGTCTCTTATTGCCCAGGGATGTGATGCTCTTGCATTTACAGAAGACACTCCCGCAGTTATTGAGGTGGGTCAGGATCATACAGAAAAGGGAAAACAGATCTACACTTTCAGCCATTACAGTCCTATGCAGCCATATGGCAAGGATTCAGCGGTCTCTGGACAATTGATAGACTGGGGCGGTATGTATGTCAAAACTCTTGAAGATATTCATAATGGTACATGGACAAACGAGGATATGTGGTGGCTTGCCGCGGAAAAAGCTGCAATTCTCGGCGGCAGTTTTGAGGAAATCATAAATTCAAAATTTATCAATGATCTTAAGGCTGTTAAAGTTAAAACCCATGATTTGGGAGAACTAAACGTTTATGACCTTGTTCTGAAAAGATATGACCAAATGCAAAAAGGAGTTAATGAGTTTGATCCTTATCAGGGACCAATCAAGGACAATAAAGGCAAAGAACAGATAAAAGCTGGTGCAAGAGCTTCCAAACAGGATTTGTTGAGCATCAGTTATTATGTGGATAATGTTAATATTGAATAAAATAGCTTTCTGATTGATAGAAGGCAAAAAAATAATTGCGAAGCTTGGGTTCATACCCCGCCTCTTGAGGCGGGGAGCTTCATTGCTAAAAATATTTTGGTTCAACAAGCCCTTTATTCGTGGGATTAAGCAGCAATTCTGCCAATTTACTCAGAGTAGGTTGTTGAGTTTAGACTCAAAACAAACAAAAAACTTACAACTCACGAGATGATAATAGCTGCCTACGCATTCTCGACCAATAAACAACTTAGGGTTAATGAGTAAAAAAAATGGATACTAATGAGAATAGTCATAAAATAATGACAGAAGATAAAACTCTTTTAAAAGATGAAGACAGTTTAAAAGATGAAAATATTTTAAAAGATGAAACACCTGTCAATAGATCAGAATTCCTGCTTCCGGCAAAAAAGCACTCTTCATCTGCCAATCACGCTCTTGTAAAGTCAGATCCACTCCAGAGCTATCTGGCTGAAATCAACAGGTACAGATTACTGACTCGAGATGAAGAGGTGAAACTCGGTACAAAAGTCCAAGAGGAAAATGACAGTGATGCAGCATATGTAATGGTAACTTCCAATCTCAGACTGGTGGTCAAGATTGCACTTGAATTCCAGAGAGTATGGATGCAGAATCTTCTTGATCTGATTCAGGAGGGAAATATTGGACTTGTACAGGCAGTAAAAAAATTTGATCCATATAAAAATGTGAAATTTTCATATTATGCTTCATTCTGGATTAAAGCATATATTCTTAAATTTATTATGGATAACTGGCGTCTTGTCAAAATTGGAACCACGCAGGGACAAAGAAAGCTCTTTTTCAGACTTAAGAAAGAGAAACAAAGACTTATAGATGAGGGTTTTGATCCGAGACCCAAGCTCCTGTCAGAACGAATGGGAGTTTCCGAACAAGAAATCGTGGACATGGATCAGCGTTTAGATGGTTGGGATCTCTCTCTTGATGAGCCTGTCAAGGATGATTCCAGTACCGAACGAATTGAATTTATTAACAGCGATATTGACTCAACCGAAGAAAAAGTTGCAAGAAAGCAGATTGAAGACATATTACATGTAAGGGTAAATGAGTTCAAGAAAAGCCTGAAACCAAGAGAGCTTGAGATTTTTGAAAAAAGAATATTTTCCGATGAGCCTGTAACGCTACAGGAAATAGGATGGACATACAATATTTCAAGAGAAAGGGTTCGGCAGATTGAAAACAATATTATAAAAAAGATGAAAGAATATTTTAAAAATAAAATTCCGGATTTTGAGGAATATGATTATAATTCATGATTGTTCACTTTTTGATACGTTCTTAGTATTGAACACAAGCGGCTTTACTGCAATTATTGTTTGATTGAAATACCTGAATAATCAAATACCTGAAGTAAGAACATAAGCAGCTTCGCTGCAATTATTGCAGGATTGAAATACCTGAATAATATAAAATCCCACAGTTCATGGCAAAACAAGAGGCAACTTATATGGAATCATATTACAACCCGGAAGACCTTATTAAATTTGGAGAAATCGGCAAGAATGCACCCGAACTTGCAAAAAAATTTTTCGACTATTATGGGACAGTTTTTGCTGAAGGTGAACTGACAGAGCGGGAAAAAGCCCTGATTGCACTGGCTGTAGCTCATGCAGTTCGCTGCCCTTACTGCATAGATTCCTATACCAAAACATGTCTTGAAAAAGGGTCAAACCTTGCAGAGATGACCGAGGCTGTACATGTTGCAAGTGCCATATCCGGAGGGGCTACACTTATTCATGGAATGCAGATGTGCAGAATTGCTGAAAAGTTGTCTTTGTGAGTCTGGAGATCATGATGACTAAAACTTCAACTGTTGAACCATTACAGATCATTGATTCAAAAACTATTGAACCTTTGCAGGTAATTAATTCAAACGATATTGAACCT
>JADGBP010000079.1:7018-8528 GCA_015231395.1 Desulfamplus sp.
TGCTGAAAAGTTGTCTTTGTGAGTCTGGAGATCATGATGACTAAAACTTCAACTGTTGAACCATTACAGATCATTGATTCAAAAACTATTGAATCTTTGCAGGTAATTAATTCAAACGATATTGAACCATTTGAGGTAATTAATTCAAACGATATTGAACCTTTTAAGCTAATTGATTCAAAAACTATTGAACCTTTTCAGGCAACTCTTTCAAGGCATGGACTTCAAATCAAGAGAGATAATACAGTAACGTTACAGATCAATGTCGGTTTCTTATGCAATCAAATTTGTCGTCACTGTCATCTTGATGCTGGTCCCGGTCGTACAGAAATCATGAATCCTGAAACAGTAGAGGCAGTAATAGCATATGCTAAAAAATGTAGATTTAATACGATTGATATTACCGGTGGTGCCCCTGAACTCAATCCAAACATTAACACACTAATCACAAGACTTGCCCCTCTAACTTCAAAACTTATGTTCCGATCTAATCTTTCTGTCTTAAACGACGGGAAAAAAGATGATTTGATTCAACTCTTAAAATCCTGCAATGCTGCAATTGTCGCATCATTTCCCTCTTTAAACGAGTCTCAAACCAATGCCCAGCGGGGTGAAAATATTTTTGGAAAAAGTATTGAAACCCTTATAAAATTGAACAAAATTGGATATGGTCGGGCTGGAACAGGGTTAGACCTCCATTTAGTATCCAATCCTTCCGGAGCATTTCTTCCACCTTCACAGTCAAACACAGAAAAAAGATTCAGAGAGTTGCTCAAAAAAAAGACCGGGATTATTTTCAATGATTTTTTCAGTTTTGCAAATATGCCTGTTGGAAGATTTAGACAATGGCTTGTCCAATCGGGAAATTATAATGATTACATGCAAAAACTTGTATCGGCCTTCAATCCAAACGCTGTAAAAGGATTAATGTGCCGCACTCTGGTATCAGTATCATGGGACGGTTATCTTTATGATTGCGATTTTAATCAAGCAGAAAATCTATACATGACAGGGCGTAAAATTCATGTTTCTGAAATGCAAGGATTACCAGAGTCTGATACAGAGATTTGTGTTGCAGAGCACTGCTACACATGCACTGCTGGTGCTGGCTTTACCTGAGGCGGTGCAATACAAGCCTGAGTTTCAGGCGATTTTTTAAGTATGCTGTTGTCTTGTTAGTTTTTTTGGTACTAACGGATTTTGTGTACGGTTGGGTGTAAAAGGATATGGGAAGAAATTAGGAAAAAGAAGTTGCAAGAGAAAGAAGTTGCAAGAGAAAGAAGTTGCAAGAGAAAGAAGTTTCAAAAGAAAGAAGTTTCAAAAGAAAGAAGTTTCAAAAGAAAGAAGTTTCAAGAGAAAGAAGTTTGCGAAAGAAGAAGTTTGAGGGCAACTTAACAGTTAAATAATTATTTACTTTTATTAACTTATTTTATATATTGTTAATTATAATAAGGAGGATAGCAATATATGAAATTATTACCAAGTAGAAAAGCATGTGAGATTTTAGGAA
>JADGBP010000007.1 GCA_015231395.1 Desulfamplus sp.
ATGCCGGATACTCCTCTTATCAAGGGGCTTTTCCAGAGTCAGATGGATGTTGTAACCTGCGTGGATATCTTGAGTGGAGAGAAATTGAGTGAAGAGAAACTTATTGAAAAACAACTTATTGAAGAAAAATTGAGCCGCAATAATGAGAAGAGTAAGGAGAAAGAGAGTAAATTTAATCCGGAGATCTCTGGTAAAAAGGTTATTGTGCTGGGTGGAGGAATGACCGGACTTGTTACCGCTGATTATATCGCTGCAAAGGGCAACGAGGTCTATGTGCTGAATCGCAAAAAGAGCTTTGCTGAAGAGATGTCTGCCAATGACCGTTATTATTTGAGAGAAAATCTTAAAAAGAAAGGGGTCACGCTTTACAAGAATGTGGTTATTGAGAGTTTTACAGCCCGTGGTGTCAAGTTCCATATAAAAAACAACGAATCCTCTTTTATAGACAAATCTTCATTTGTTAACCAATCTTCTTTTATAGATGAGTGCGACATGGTCGTGATTTCGGAAAAGCATATATCAATTCGGGATATCAAGAAATTTGAACCAATAACCCGGGCAGAATTTCATTTTATAGGAGACGCAAAGTCACCACGTCATCTTATGTACTGCGTCAGTGAAGCTGAAGAGATTGCAAGGGCATCAGCTACCTAATCACAAGGCTTAAGTAAGGCTAAGAAGGCTTAGGCTAAAAAGTAAAAAGCTCTTGAGCTTATAAGCTGTAAGGATTACTATTAAAGCTTTATTTGTATCCAAGGTAAGGGAGTGATATGAAAATTTTATCTGTATCTGATGTGGTTGTGCCACAGCTTTACAAGGAATTTGATAAAGAGATGTTTGCAGGCATTGACCTTGTGCTGGCATGTGGAGATCTTCCGCCTGAATACCTATCATTTATCCTTCACTCTCTTGGAGCACCTCTGTATTACGTTCGTGGTAACCATGATATAAGGCACGATCTTGCCCCCCCTATGGGATGCATTGATATTCATGGCCGAATCGTTACATTCAACAATCTGAAAATAATGGGATTTAGCGGTTCAAGGTGGTATAATGGAGGCGTGAATCAGTACACGGAAGCTCAGATGAAAAAGATCATCAGGGGAATGAAACTTTCAATATGGTGGAACAAAGGTGTGGATATTATTATTACTCATGCCCCGCCCCGACATATTCATGATGCTGAAGATCCTTGTCACAAAGGGTTTCGCTCTTTTTGCAAAGTGATTGATAAATACAGACCGGACTATTTTATTCACGGGCACATTCATCAACATTTTAAGTCTCATCAGGAACGCATAACTAATGTCAATACAACAAAGGTGATTAATACATATGGCTACCACATCATCGAACTCAATGATGGCAAAACTGCGTGATTTCTTTTTCCTGAAAAACACAGACTACATTGAAATAAATGATTGCACAGAGATAAAGGATATTGCCTCGTTTGAGAATATTCAGAAAAAAGAGTGTGCTTTTGACAGCAGAGAGCGGGGTGTCCAGACTATAAAACTTAGCCAGATAACTGGCAGTGTGGGCAGATATCAGGATTTTGATGAGCAGTTTCGTTTTAAAAGCACAGTACCTTCCGAGCGTTTTACAAGCATCCTTGAAGCAATGCGAAACGGCACAGCACTTCCTCCTGTCAAACTCTATCAGATTAAAGATGAGTATTATGTGCTTGATGGGAATCACCGTGTTGCCGCTGCAAAAAAACTTCATCATGACGAGATTCTCGCAACAATCATTGAGTTTATCCCATCAAGCGAGACACTGGATAATGTGCTCTACAAGGAGATGATAGATTTTTGTGACAGGACAGGTCTTCCACGGAGCATAAAACTTACAGAAGTCGGGCAATATCAAAATCTGCTTGAACAGATAGATGAGCATTATGTCTATCTCAGACAAAAACTGTTTGCTGAAAAACAAGGCGTTGCCACAATTGCAACTGAAGAAAAAAAGGGGATAGCCAGCATTGCCGCCGGAAACAAGGGTTTAGCCACAACTATCACTGAAAAAAAGGGAATATCTACCCCCGTCTCATTTGAAGCGGCTGCCAGAGATTGGTATAAAACTATCTATCAACCGTTCTGCTCGATTATTAAACGCGGAAATATTGTGGCAAAGTTTCCGAACAGAACCCTTGCGGATCTTTATGTATATATCTCTGTTGGGCATTGGAAACGAAAACGACCTGCCCAGTATGGCATTGGCCTTGGCAAACTGATACCTGAAACCATGGAAGAGTTCAGAAATGAGATGACCGAACTTGATGAAGTAGAATATCCGGAAATGAAACAGGGAATCACGGTTTTTGTTCTTATGAGTGTACGGGCTAAACATGAATATAAAATCATTGAAAAGCTCTATGAGCTTGACGAGGTGGTTGAAGTGCATGCTGTCCATGGAGATTCGGATCTACTTGTAAAGGTTCGTCTTTCAAGGGATCTTTTAAGTTCTGATGCGGAAGTGATATCAAACTTTGTACATGAAAAAATGAGGCAGCTCAACGGAGTTTTAAGCAGTAAAACTCTGATCCCAGGTCTTTCACGTATAAAACCCGTGTGAACTGTGAATATTGGCTTGCAATTTGTCTGTTTTAAAAATTATGTGTTTGTAATATATATTTGTAATATACATTGGTATGATTTCGGAAGATGTAAAAAATTATCAGTTTTAAAAAACATCATGGCAAAAGTTCTTGACAAGGTTATTTGCCGATGCTACTTTTCCCGCGTTTTCTTATTCAAGAATTTCAATATATCTATGAATTGCACTGAAGTTGACTATTTTCTAATTAGAAGTTGTCTATTTTCTAATTAATGGATTACTAATTAATGGATTAACAGGTCACAGGTATTGTGGTCTATTGTGTATAATTAAAACGGCATGGATTTATGATGTCGTGCAATCATTAACAGCAGTTGCTGAAACTTGAAACAGTGATCAGCACAAATTAAGGGAGGTATTTTTAATGCCATCTTTTGTAATTACAGAAAAATGTGACGGCTGTAAAGGCGGTGACAAAACAGCATGTATGTACATCTGCCCCAACGATCTTATGGTGCTTGATGCCAATGCAATGAAAGCTTATAATCAAGAGCCAGATCAGTGCTGGGAATGTTATTCCTGTGTTAAAATCTGCCCTTCACAGGCAATTGAAGTAAGAGGTTACTCTGACTTTGTACCAATGGGAGCCTCTGTACAGCCAATGATGGGCACAGAGGACATCATGTGGACCTGCAAATTTAGAAACGGTGTGGTTAAACGCTTTAAATTCCCCATCAGAACTACTGCTGAAGGTGAAGCTAATGACTATGCTGATCTTAAGGGCAAAGACCTGTCTTCTGGTCTGCTTTCCACACAAGAAGCTGAAGGCTATGTTCTGACCGTTCCTACCGAACTGGCTTAATTTACAGGTATCCTAATAAATTCATTTCTGAACATACTAAATATTTTGGAGGTATATAATGGCATTACCGAATAAACCTGTTGGAGAACTGAAGGTCGTTAGAGACCCAGCGGTTGAAAAGAGAGACGTTGATGTCCTGATCATCGGCGGTGGTATGGCTGCCTGTGGAACAGCGTTTGAGATTAAAAAATGGGCGGATCCTGCCACAAAAATTCTTCTTTGTGACAAAGCAGCTCTTGAGAGATCTGGTGCTGTTGCACAGGGTCTGTCTGCTATCAACACATACATCGGTGAGAATAAATGTGAAGATTACGTCCGCATGGTACGTAACGACTTGATGGGTATCGTTCGTGAAGACCTTATTTATGACCTTGGTCGTCATGTTGATGACTCTGTTCATCTGTTTGAAGAGTGGGGACTCCCAATCTGGAAAAAATCAGAGGACAACAAGAACCTTGACGGTAAAAAAGGTCAGAAACTGGGTACCCTAAAGGGTGGTGCAACTCCTGTTCGTACCGGTAAATGGCAGATCATGATCAACGGCGAATCTTACAAGAGAATCGTTGCTGAAGCTGGTAAAAAAGCTCTTGGTGCTGATAATATTCTTGAAAGATGCTTCATCGTTGAGATTCTTAACGACAAGGCTGATCCAACCAGAGTCGCTGGTGCTGTAGGTTTTTCTGTACGTGAAAACAAAGTTTATATCATTTCCGCCAAGGTTATGATGGTTGCCTGCGGTGGTGCTGTTAATATTTATCAGCCCCGTTCCGTTGCTGAAGGTAAAGGTCGTGCATGGTATCCTGTATGGAATGCAGGCTCAACTTACACTATGGCACTTCGTGCTGGAGCTGAACTCTCCATGATGGAAAACCGTTTCACCCCAGCTCGTTTTAAAGATGGTTACGGTCCTGTTGGTGCATGGTTCCTCCTGTTCAAGGCAAAAACTGTCAACGGTCTTGGTGAGAACTATTCTGCTTCCGCCGAAGCCAAAGCAGAGCTTGAGAAATATGCTCCCTATGGAACTGCCGCTGTTACTCCGACCTGTCTGAGAAATCATCTCATGATGAAAGAGTACAAAGAAGGTCGCGGTCCGATCATCATGCAAACTTCCAATGCTCTCAAAGCCCTTGGCGAAACTATGGACAAAAAAGAGCTCAAGCATCTTGAGTCTGAAGCATGGGAAGATTTCCTTGACATGTCAGTAGGTCAGGCAGGTCTTTGGTGTGCAACCAACACCGAACCTGAAAAAGTTGACTCAGAAGTTATGCCAACCGAACCGTACCTTCTTGGTTCACACTCCGGCTGCTGCGGTATCTGGTGCTCAGGTCCTGAAGAAGATTGGGTTCCTGCTTCCTACAAATGGGGTTATAACAGAATGACTACGGCTCGCGGTCTGTTCACTGCTGGTGACGGCGTTGGCTGCTCTGGTCATAAGTTTTCATCTGGCTCCCATGCAGAAGGACGTATTGTTGCAAAATCTATGTTGCAATACCTGAAAGCTGAAGGCGACAAAGTTACTGGTTTTGCTGAAACTGATCAGGAACTAGTTGACTTGGTTTACAAACCCGTCCGTAACTACCTGGATAACTTTGAATACACTACTGCCCAGGATGTTAACCCAAAATACTGCAAACCTGCTGGTATGGCTATGCGTCTGATGAAGATGACCAATGAATATGGTGCAGGTGTAGGTACTTACTACATGACCTCTGGCAAGAATCTTGAAATTCTCATGAACCTGTTCGAAATGTTCCGTGAAGATCTTGAGAAAATAGCTGCTGGTGATCTTCATGAACTTATGAGAGCATGGGAAATTTTCCATCGCCTCTTCACTGTTCAGGCTCATACCCGTCACATTCAGTTCCGTGAAGAGACCAGATATCCCGGTTTCTATTACAGAGGTGATTACATGGGTCAGAATGACGCTGAGTGGTTCTGCTTTGTAAACTCAAAGTATGACAAGAAGACAAACGAGTGGACATTGAAAAAAGAACCGTACCACAAAATTATTTCTGATTAATGATAGAGTTTTTAATCATGATAGAATGTTTGATCATAATGATTGTAGAACTATCAAATCAATATGAGGTACGTTAGTTGATATAGATAACCTCCAGGTGCTATTTTTGTGCCTGGAGGTTTTTTAAAATTCTGATATCAGTAAAATTCCGATATCAGTGTTTTTTTATTTACACGGGAATTTTCTGATGCCTGTGTCCTTTAAGAAAAGGGGACTGGGAAGTTGTAACCGGAGGAGGAATCGTCACTCTTTTTTATGGAAAAACTTCAAAAGTATCAAAAATTCATCTAAAAGAGTAAATTGAAATTCCTTTTCGGGTTGTAGTTTGCGAATCTCAAATTTCAAAAGGACACAGGATGCCGGAGCGTTATCGTGCCTGATGCCGGACATCTTTAAGATGCCGCCGGATAGAGCACCTGATTCCCGACATCTTTACAATATTATTTTTTTAATATCTGGAACGCTTTAACATCTGGAATATTTTAACATTAGAATTTTTTAACATCTTACGTATGCACGGAGGGATAGCATGACAATAGACAAATCAGCCCCGGCCAGCGGAAGCATCATGGTAGTTGGTGGTGGAATCAGCGGTCTTACCACGGCGCTGGAAGCTGCCGAGGTGGGGTATGAAGTGTTCCTTGTTGAAAAGGAACCTTCATTAGGTGGAAGAGTATCTCAGCTTAAACAATATTTCCCAAAACTTTGCCCGCCTACATGTGGCCTTGAAATAAATTACAAAAGAATCAAAGATAATCCCAAAATCAAGGTCATGACCATGACTGAGATTGAAAAAGTTGATGGAACCCCTGGAAACTATACCGTTGAACTGAACATAAGCCCCAGATATGTCAATGAAAACTGCACATCTTGTGGAGAGTGTGCCAAAGTTTGTGAGTCCGAGATATCCAATGAATTCAACTTTGGAATGAACAGAAGAAAAGCGGCTTACCTTCCGCACAACATGGCTTTCCCGTCACGTTATGTTTTTTCCCCTTCCATGAACAGTGACGACAGGGCAAAATGCAAGGAAGCCTGCAAGTATGATGCGGTTGATTTTGATATGCAGCCAAAAAGTCTTACTTTAAAAGTTGGTGCTATTGTATGGGCAACTGGTTGGAAACCTTATGATGCTGCAAGGATAGACAACCTTGGATTTGGCAGATACCAGAATATCATCACCAATATGATGCTTGAAAGACTTGCTTCCATCAACGGTCCTACTGAAGGAAAAATCCTCAGACCTTCCGATGATAAAGCACCTTCAACAATCGCCTTTGTGCAGTGTGCCGGATCAAGAGATGAGAACCACCTTCCCTATTGCTCCTATATCTGCTGTATGGCTTCTCTGAAACATGCCACCTACCTGAGAACACAATATCCTGACGCGAAAATTTACATCTATTATATTGATCTGCGGACTCCTGGCAGAAAATATGAGAACTTCTACAAAAAACTTAAACAGGATCAAAACGTCTTTTTTGTTAAGGGAAAAGTCGCTGAAGTAAATGAAGAGAGTGGCACCAACAATATCAATCTTGTTGCTGAAGATACTATTTCTGGTGAAAAAGTGAGACAGACTGTTGATATGCTTGTATTGGCGACCGGTATGCAGCCGACTTTATCTTCAGACAAGCCAAATGCAGACCTGAAATTCAATTCCGACGGTTTTGTTATCAATGACTTTAAAAAGGGCGGCATGTTTGCTGCAGGATGTGCCAACAAGCCGGCAGATGTTGTCTCATCGAATCAGAATGCAACCGGCATGGCCCTCAAAGCCATTCAGACGCTGGTGAGGAGGTAGAGGATTACCATGAATAAGAAATACGGAGTATATATCTGCACAGGATGCGGAATCGGTGATACCTTGGATATGGATGCTTTGGTTGAGATACCCGATGAAGAGGGTGTAAACTGCAAAACCCATCCCTTTCTCTGCGGAAAAGAGGGCGTTGCCATAATCAAGAAAGATATTGATGACGGCAAGGTCAATGCAATGGTGATTGGTGCATGTTCCAAAAGGGTTAACTTTGATGTGTTTAACTTCAATGGCTGCATCGTTGAAAGAGTCAACTTGAGAGAAGGCGTTGTATGGCCGCATTCACGGGAAAAATATCCAGCTCTCACAGAAGATCAAAAAGATGACAGTGCCTACTGTGACCGGATTCAGATGAAAGCCTCTGATTATATCAGAATGGGTATGGTCCGCATTGAGAAGGTTAAACTTCCTGAACCATATAAAACTGAGTCCTTTTCCAGAAAAATATTGATTCTTGGTGGTGGAATCACAGGAATTTCTGCGGCACTGGATGCTGCCAAGGCAGGATTTGAAGTAACTATTGTCGAAAAACAAAATAAGCTCGGCGGTTATGCTGCTCAGATGAGAAGCCAGATGCCGGTTGAAGCACCATACGAGCAGCTTATTCCCACAGTAGTGGACGAAAAAATTGCAGAGCTTCAGCAGTATCCCAATATTTCGGTAAAAACTTCTACAGAAGTCGCACGTATCGCAGGTCAACCTGGAGAATTTACGGTTACTTTCAAAAAACCTGGGGAAAAAATTCCATTTGATGTTCCATTCCCACTTCCAGCAGAGATGCTTGTGGATGAAAAGGGAAAAGAACTTGATGCAGAGGCACAGCATGCAAAATACCTTGAGTACAATAAAGGCAGAGAGGATATTCTGACGCTGGATCCCACAGGTGAACTTTATGGTGCTGTGATTTTAGCTGCCGGATGGCGTCCTGATGATCTCAAAGCAGATGGTTATACCCATCTTGGCATCAATCTTCCTGATGTAATCACAAATGATCAGTTTGAGAAAATTGCAGCCAAAGGCAAAATTGTAAGACCTTCTGACGGTAAAGAGGCAAAATCTGTTGTCTTTATCCAGTCTCCTGGAAAAGATGAGGATGACGCAGATTTTCCATACTGCGGTTCTGTGACAAGCCAGGTTGCTTTGAAACAGGCGAAGTATGTTAGAAATGACTACGCAGATGGCAAGGCATACATTATCTATCAGCATAT
Source organism: Desulfamplus sp. (assembly GCA_015231395.1). Taxonomy (GTDB): domain Bacteria; phylum Desulfobacterota; class Desulfobacteria; order Desulfobacterales; family Desulfobacteraceae; genus Desulfamplus. The sequence goes on from JADGBP010000007.1 coordinate 8,466, forward strand.
GAGAACTCCAGGACTTCAGGAGAATTTCTACAAAAGCATGCAGCAGGATAATGGAATTTTCATGACCAAAGGTGCTGTAACCAGTGTTGCTCAAAATGGCAACGATCTTATTGTAGAAGCTAAAAATACTCTGCTTGGCAAAGAGCTCAACATCAAGGCTGATCTTGTTGTTCTTGCTGCAGGTATGGTGCCTGCAACTGTTGATGACCCAATTGTCAATCTTGCTTACAGACAGGGGCCAGGTTTTAGAGACAACGCTATATTTGGCGGATATGCAGACTCCAACTATATCTGTTTTCCGTATGAGACACAGAGAACCGGTGTCTATGCAGCCGGTGCCATCAGAAGAAGCATGACCATTGAAGAGTCCATGGAAGACGCGACTGGTGCTGCACTTAAAGCGATTCAATGTATAGAATCTGCCAACAGAGGAGTTGCTGTACACCCAAGATCCGGTGACATGACATTCCCTGACTTCTTTTTCCAGAGATGTACCCAGTGTAAGAGATGTACTGTGGAATGTCCATTTGGTGCACTAGATGACGATGCAAAAGGAACTCCAAAAGTCAATCCGACCCGTTGCAGACGCTGCGGTACCTGTATGGGTGCGTGTCCTGAAAGAATTATCAGCTTTGCAGATTACAGCATTGACAGTATTGGTTCTCAGGTTAAGGCAATCAAGGTTCCGTCAGAAGATGACTATGATGAACCACCTTTTAGAATCCTTGCCCTTGTTTGCGAAAATGACGCCTATCCAGCTCTTGATATGGTTGGCATGAACAGAATTGATTATTCACCTGATGTCAGGATTATTCCAGTTCGCTGTCTTGGTTCTGTCAACACAATATGGATCAAGGACGCTCTTGCTCAGGGAATGGACGGAGTTATCCTTATCGGCTGTAAACATGGTGATGATTATCAGTGTCATTTTGTCAAGGGAAGCGAGCTTGCGGAGGTCAGGGTAAAAAAGATAGGTGATGCCCTGGCAAGTTTAGCTCTTGAGGAAGAGCGTGTCCGGTTTGAAGAGATTGCCATTGATGAGTATGACAAACTTCCCGCCCTTTTGAGTGCCTTTGTTGAAGAGGTTGAGGCATTGGGTCCCAACCCGTTCAAGGGATTCTGATTTTTTACATAACTCCTTTCAGGTTTCTGGAGGGAGTTTGTCTTATGATTTATTGCGAGTTGTTCTGATTTTAGAAAAATGACCATATACTGACTTAGGAGGTTATAGCAGTATGAGTGAAAAATATTTTGTTCAACCTGACCTGAAATTTATAGACGAAATAACAGGTCTGGGAGCTGAGACTCTTAAAAAATGCTTTCAGTGTGCAACCTGTTCTGTTGCATGTCCCATAGCTCCTGAAAACAGCCCGTTTCCAAGAAAAGAGATGATTGCCGCATCTTGGGGATTAAAAGACAAATTGATTTCCAATGCTGATATTTGGCTGTGTCATGAGTGCGGAGATTGCTCTGAACTGTGTCCAAGAGGAGCAAAACCCGGAGATGTACTTTCTGCAGTAAGATATGCTGCAATTAATGAATACGCTCAGCCAAAAGCCCTTGCTGAAGCAGTTAAAGATCCTAAAAAACTCCCATTTCTGCTCGGCATTCCTGCGATCTGGTTTGCGATTCTCGCTTGGGTCACTATGGTCGGCGGCGAAACAATGACTAAGCTGTTTCATAATTTTGGGCTTGAATGGTCTCATGGTGGCGGCCATGATGTGATTGCCCATGCCAATTTCGTCTCTACATGGCTTATAGACCTTACCTTTGTGCCTCTCATGGCTTTCGTGGTAATTGTTTTTGCATTGGGACTTCACAGATTTGTCAGAGACATACATGCAAATGCTGTGGCAGAAGGTAAAACAGACAAGAATCAGAACTGGTCTCCCAAAGAATTTTTACAGGCTTTTCTTGGTGTGCTGCCAGCCATTATCAAACATGACAAATTCAATAAATGTGAAGCCAATCAGGACAGAGCAACTGCCCATATGATGGTGCTCTACTCTTTTATTGGTCTGTTTGTGGTCACCAACATATTTTTTGTGGTTCTCTATATTTTCCATATCCCAGGACCATATTCCCAGCTCAATCCAGTGAAATGGCTCGCCAACATCAGTGGTGCTGCTTTGGTAATTGGAAGTGCTCTGATGATCAAGAACAGGCTTGATAAAAAAGACCAGGTATCTTCATATAAAGATTGGTACATTCTTGGACTTGTCTTTGCTTTGGGCTTGACAGGTCTTCTTACTGAAATGACAAGACTTGCTGGTTCTGAATACCTTTCCTATTTTATGTATTACCTTCATCTGATTGCAATTTTCAATCTGTTCGCATTTTTGCCGTTCTCAAAAATGGCACATCTGGTTTACAGGGTGACTGCCATGGCATATGCAGAGTATAGCAACAGAAAATAGATAATTTACAGGTTATAAGTGAATATAGTAAATAGATAAATGTTAAGCTTTATCAGTAAAATAATTGGGCATGTTTTTTCCAATGTCCCTGAGGGAATATCCCCTTTGCAATCATCAAGGGGGATATTGGCATAAAAGCTGTAATGATGATATTTTTAAGGAGGTAAGATTTTGGCACAAGGAACAGTAAAATGGTTTAGCGACAAAAAAGGATTTGGGTTTATTGAACAGGATGGGGGCAGTGATGTTTTTGTCCATCATACAGCCATTGTCATGTCAGGATTTAAAACCCTTGCAGAGGGAGACAGAGTAACATTTGACATTGAGGAAAACGACAGAGGCCCGGCAGCCAAAAATGTGGTAAAAAAATAGATTCCTCCGTAACAATATCCATTGTAAAATAGTTTATCTTTGTAATGCAGGGGCACAAAATAATTTTAAAAATGAGACTGGTGGGAAAACTTAAGTTTTCTACCAGTCTTTTTTTTGTTTTTACAAACCACATTTGAGACCATATCTTACAAACCACATTTGACACCATGTCAGTGAAGCAACGCCAAAAAATCAACGCTCACCGGCAGATTTTTCCCTTCTTTTCGCTTACTTCCTTATATTTTTTTCTATAAACCATTGTAATAAAACGATTTTTTCTCTAAAAAATATATGGCATGTCATTTGCATATTCTCCTTAATAAAGAATCCTAAACAACTTTGTTACTCCATAAATTACTCCAAAACTCCAAAGAGTGAAGTTGAAGCAGAGGATGTAACGATTCTAAATGGTAACTGACAATAAAAAGGAGAAAAAGAGATGAAAGTTGAATTTACAAAACTATTCCAGATACTGCCATTATTTTTTAATGCCTATGCCAGAAATGCAGACCATAAAAAACTGACCGGCCATATAATCAAATTGAATCAACAGAACTCTGTTCAGGGGATTATTAATGAGATGTCCGTCTGTCTGAAAGAAATTTTGAGCTATCGTCTTTTTGCCTTTGTCATACAGCGTGATATTGGTATTGATGTCTGGCTTGACCCCAGAATGTACAGAAAATCCTTAGAATCAGTTTTTATGCAGGATTTCAAATTATCAGGTGAATCTGAAATAAATTATCTCAATCATACTTTTGATAATGATGAAAAAGAGTATGAGTTCAGCCTTGAAAATCTTGTTTCATACGAACTATCTGAAGAAAAATGTCAGGGAAAAATTTATATGCTCCCAAACAACGACATGCCGGATTATCATGATGATATTGTCGAGATGATTCTGAAAAGTACTGGTCTTGCACTGTCAAAACAGATCAATATTGAACAGTTAATAAATGCTGCAACGCTTGATCCTCTGACTGGTTGCTATAACAGGCGTGAATTTGAGGCTCAAATGAGAAAAAATATTGCTGTTGCCAAAAGATATAGAAGCAACTTGTCCCTGTTCATGTTTGATATTGATCATTTCAAAAAAGTCAATGATACATACGGTCATCAGGCAGGGGATGCAGTGCTTCAGAGAGTATCCAGCATAGTGAAAAATAACATTAGAACTGAAGATATCCTTGCCAGATACGGCGGGGAGGAATTTATTGCCATACTTCCGTCAACCGGAAAACGGGAAGCCATGGAACTTGCCGATCGGTTACGGCAGCAAATTGAGAAAGAGATTATTGTTACTGAGAGTGGGACAATCAGAGTGACGGCAAGTTTTGGTATTACTTCCTATGAATCATCTCGTGAATATTCCTATGAGCAGTCAGATTCGGAAGACATGCTGCATCTGATTGAAAATGCTGATACTATGATGTACAAGGCAAAACACAATGGCAGAAATACAATTATGCCGGGATTAGTTTAGAATAATCTGTTTTTCTGAAAATATAAATTTGCCAATATACCAAATCATAGGAAGAAAAATAGCCGGAAGCATGCTCCCAATTCTTATTTTCGCGGCACCCAGCAGATTAATACCAATGGCCATAATAAGTACCCCGCCTACGGCTGACATCTGGCTTACCACCTCTGGCTGAAGGAATGGTTTCACAAATACCGCAGCCATTGTAATGACTCCTTGATACAACAGTATGGGTATGCTGGAAAAAAGCACACCCATACCAAAGGACGATCCAAGTATTATTGATGTGATGCCATCTAAGGCAGATTTGGCAAAAAGGGTCTGATGGTTGCCGGTCAATCCGCTTTCAAGTGAGCCCACAATAGCCATTGACCCTACACAGAAAACAAGGGTTGCGGTGATAAAACCTTGATAAAACCGACCGTCATCTCCTTTTGAGAATCTTTTTTCCAAGACGCGTCCAACTCTTTCAAGCCCATCTTCAATACGCATCAGTTCCCCTAAAAAACTGCCCAGAGCGAGACTGAATATTATAATCAGCAAATCATCGCTTTTAAGAGCTCCCTTTATGCCAATCACCAGAACTGCAAGGCTTATGGCGTGCATTATAGTTTTATTATATTTTTCAGGAATTCCGCCCCTGAACATAAGACCTGCGACACCTCCGGCAATTATTGCAGCTGCATTAACTATGGTTCCAAGCACTATTTATGCTCCTCGTAATTGATTCATATTAAATTTACCCATATTAAATTCATTAGTATTAAATTCATTAGTATTAAATTCACCCAGATCCACTGTTTCTTTAACGGTAGTCTTTATAATCAACATTATATTTTCCAGCTTTATAAGCGAATTTCCTGACTGTAGTATTTACAAGGTCTGCCGCTTTTTTAATATTGCCTCTGGTGTTTTTAAGAGAATCAATAATTATTTCACGTTCAAGATTGGCAATTGCCTCCTCCATAGTGATTGGGGCGAGTGTTTGGGATATCTTGCCTGTCTGAAGGCTCGGAGGCAGATGATAGCTGTGAATTGCCCCTTCATTGCAAAGAATGACCGCTCTTTCAATACAGTTTTCAAGTTCACGCACATTGCCGGGCCAGTGGTATTCCATGAGCATGTCAATGGCAGGAGTTGAAAAACGTTTGATCTCCTTGAAATGCTCTTTCGTATATTTTTCCAGAAAGTGGTCAGCCAAAAGGATAACATCTGTTTTACGCATCCTCAGACTTGGCACATAAATGGGAAACACATTGAGCCTAAAATAAAGATCATCCCTAAACTTTGACTGTTCTACCATCTCCTCAAGATTGCTGTTGGTGGCTGCAATGATTCTTACATCAACCTTTATGGTTTCATGTCCGCCAACCCTTTCAAACTCCTTTTCCTGCAGAACTCGTAGCAACTTCACCTGAACAGTCATACCCATAGTTCCAATTTCATCTAAAAAAATCGTTCCTAAATGTGCCATCTCAAATTTGCCTTTTTTCTGCTGAAGTGCTCCTGTAAAAGAGCCTTTTTCATGACCAAACAGCTCGCTTTCAATCAGATTTTCAGGAAGTGCGGCACAGTTTATTTTTACAAATGGATGGTTGTTTCTGTGGCTGTTGTAATGGATGGAATTTGCGATAAGCTCTTTTCCGGTTCCACTCTCTCCTCTTATCAATACAGTTGCGTTGCTTCTTGAAACTTGAGAGATCATCTGAAAAACTTCTCTCATCTTGTTGCTGTTGCCAATTATCTTAGAAAAACTGTAACGATTTTCAAGTTCGTTTTTGAGCCGTATATTTTCCTGTTTGAGTTTATCCTTTTCCATGTGAATCCGTTCAAGATTGATGACATGGCGGGCAATCATTGTTGCAACGACTGATAAAACCTTCACTCCCTGCTGCAGGACACTTTGGCCTTTATATGTACTGTCTGCACTCAATGCTCCTACTACACGAACCCCCTTTTTTACAGGCACACATATAAATGAGTAGTCCTGTCCTGGATCTCCCTTATGCGATGCAGTTTTGTCAAGGAAAAGAGGTTCTTCATTAATTATAGGAACAATTGCCGGTTCTCCGGTTTGAATAACCTTTCCGGTAATTCCTTCTCCTAATTTATACTTTGCCCGTTTGATTGCCCGTTCAGAAATTCCGTGAGCAACTTCTATTCTGATTTCTTTTGTAAATGGATCAAGCAGTGTAATGGTTCCCCGTATCAAGCTCAAAGACTCTGAAAGAATATCCAGAACCTTGTACAGTGCCTTTTTCATATCTGAGTTGTCATTGAGTGCTTCATTTATTTCATAAAGAAGGGAAATCTCTTCTATGGATTTCATAAAAATCTCCAAGGAAACCAATACCCTTTATAGGATAGTGGAATATACCTCTATATGGTAGTGTAATATACGTCATGCTTAGATTCTTTATACTGTTCTTGCTGGATAATCATATAAACGAGTCTATTCTCTGTTGTTGAAATACAGCTTCTTTCGACGCGTATTGTCATTTAAAAGGTCAATTGGAGATATTATCATAAATCTTGATTTATAACACTCTTAATGAGATACTTATTGAAAATAATGGCTTTCAATTTAAAACATAATCTATTGGCAATCCTTCATATATTGCTTGTTTTTTAAATACCCTGCGGGCAAGATATTGCTTCTTGTTTTGTTATTCTTCACAGGACATGGATATTATTATAGACTGCCAGAAAAATATTTCTGGCAGTCTCAATTTTGAAGGGCAACCACAAAGGGTTGCCCCTACAGTGCTCTTGCCAATTTAATTATCTGGAAAACTATATATAATGAAACAAAAGAACCGAACTGAGGAGACCGCTATCAAGGAAACTCAGAAAACAATTGGCGTAATGCTTGAACTTGCAGATGCTGTCAATAGAACCACAAATCTGAACCAGTTTTATCATGCCATACATATCTCTCTTGGCAAAATCCTCAATGTAGACAATTTTTTTATTGCCTTGTATCACCTTGAAGAAGATCGTGTCACCTTTCCCTACTACGTTGATCAAAAAGATACAAACCCAACTGAAATTAAACACTTGAGCCAGGCTGCGTCACTTACCGCTAAAGTTATTCATACCGGAAAACCGCTTATTGCTTATAGAGAAGATATCGAACGTTATGCGACATCAACAGGGAAATCAATTGTTGGTACTCTTAGCGAAGTATGGCTCGGGGCTCCACTTAAAATAAAAAACAAGGTCACCGGAGTAATTGCTGTTCAAAGTTATACCTACCGGAACATGTACCAAGAAAACGATCTGAAAATTTTAAATATTGTTTCTCAATACATTGCCCTTGCCATTGAACGTAAAGAATCTGATGATGCATACAAAAAACAGCGTGAAATTCTGGAAAAAATTCTTCAGACCTCTCCGATAGGTATCGCTCTTCTGGAAAATAGAATTTTTAAATGGGTCAATCCTGAAATGATAACCCTTTTTGGATATGAAAAAAAAGAGGATTTCCAGGAAATGAGCGTAGAGATGATCTATAAATCCCATGAAGATTTTTTAATGGCTGGAGAGACAATATATTCAAACATATCCTATTCCAGAAGGACAGAAATTGAAGTATTGCTGATGAAAAGAGATGGAAGTACTTTTCCGGCGATTATTAATATAAGCAGTGCAGATACTGAAAAACCTATGGCATGGATCATTGCTACTTTTACAGATATCTCAGAACGTAAGAGTGCCTATGAAGAGAAGATAAAAAATGAAAAACTTCAAGGCGTGCTTGAAATGGCAGGTGCTGTGTGCCATGAACTTAACCAGCCGCTACAGGCATTGGTCGGATATTCAGAGTTGTTGATGATGGATCAAGAACCTGATACTAATATATATAAGGATCTTGAAGCCATTAAAAAAAATGTTGATAGAATAGCAAGAATAACCCATCGGCTGTCAAGCATCACAAGCTACAAGACTCTTGTCTATCCAGGAAATAAGAAAATTGTTGATATATGGGGATCGAGTTAAATATAAAAAACATACGATTCAATATTGTGAATTATAAAAAAATGTGTAAAAAAGTTTATTATTTTAAGCTTTTATCATGATTAAAACGCCTACATGAAGTCAACCATAGTTCAAAAATTTGAACTTTTAATGCTGTTTTTTGAGTTTTTAATGCCATTAACCCTGCAAGCACGTTATAAATTAGACCTGAGTAATGCATTGTATTGATAAATTTTCGATATTAATAATCAATAAATATTTTTATAATATCCTGTTTTTGTTTATATTTTATGTTTTTCAAAGCCAAGGTTTAGTTTAAAAATTATTTTTATTTCAACTTAAATTTCAAGGTTGGCAAGCCATTTGCAATAAGAAACATTCAGACACTAACTTACAGTTAGTTTTCATCTTTTTCCTCCTTTTAAAAAGGTCGGTATCAGAATGGTTCTGATACCGACCTTTTTAAATTTGGGGGGGAGTCTTTCCACGCACAATCCTAAGAAACCTAACATAAGCAGCTTCGCTGCAATTATTGTTAGATCGAAATTCCTGAATAAGAACATATAAATAACTTAGGAACCACACAGAAATAACTTACTTTTTTATAACATATGACTGGACAATAAAAAACACAAAAGCCCTTGATTTCTCAAGGGCTTTTTGTGTTATAGTGGACTACTCTGAATGTTGAGGTGGTAGGCACGACCGGACTCGAACCGGTGACTTCTACCTTGTCGAGGTAGCACTCTACCAACTGAGTTACGCGCCTCTAATTCCACCAAATTAGATATCATCGTATCTGTTTTGTGTCAAGAAAATAAAATTGACCTGTATAATCATTGTTGCATAATAATCAAGCACATATTCTCAGTAATGAAGCTCCCCGCTCCAAGGGGCGGCGGGGTATGGGTATGAACCCAAGCTTCGCAATGAACCCAAGCTTCGCAATCAAGCACACATTATTAGTCTGTCTGAGATTTCAGAATGCAGTATATAAAGTTACTATAAAGTCTCTCTAAGAGAGTT
>JADGBP010000080.1 GCA_015231395.1 Desulfamplus sp.
CGTATCTCCTATTTTTGAACCGCCGATGTTTTGTGCTTCACTGCCTGTTTGTGAGCCGTTGGAAAGCAGAGCATTGGTGGCAATGAATCGAAGTTGTCTCTCCAGCATATTGGGAAGCACCACTTCAATCTGTGCCTTGTCTCCCTCATTTATGCCCCGTTCCCATGCTTGAAGATTAACTCTGAGTGCAAAAGCCATGATAAGCGTAATCATGGAGACAAGAATCATTGAGACAATTACTTCTATGAGTGTAAATCCAGAATGGTCAGATGCGGCAATCATCTATTTTTTCTCTTTTTTTACCGGGTTTTCTTCTTTACCGGTTTTTCCTTCTTTTTTAGCGGGGTTTATCATAATCATTTCTGCATCAGATTGACTATCCTGCCTTTTCCAACGGGAAACACAATACTCTTTCTCAATCAATTGATTGGTTTTACGGACACACAGGGAGACACTTACCATTCCTGGAATCTCAATTTCTTCATCACTTCCAACTCTTCTACTTTTCTGCATCTTGTTTTTTTGTCTGCTATTGTTTTCGGTGTTATTTTTTCTATATGTAGTCTGATTTGAATTTGAATCAGTACCATCAATGTCCCAGACAAGATCAGCACTGTTGATGACAAGAGGAGTAGTTTCTGTTCTGCATACCCATCCATCTTCATCTTCAAGCACTTTTTCAAAATTTTTATTTTCCAAAATTGTCTTCATCAATTCAGGATTATTGAGGATATTCTTCATAATTCTGACAGAATCAACAGCATGGTCAGCCCGTGCGGATAGCCCCTTTGCCGTTGACAAAGCACCGGTAACCGCTGTGATGGAAATACCAATTATGATGAGTGCTACCATCACTTCAAGCAGTGTATATCCTGATATTTTCATAACACCTTAATTTGTTTGTCAAAAACCACTTAATCAACTTGTTTTCACGGAGTTCATTCTGATTTTCTATTTAATTCTCTGTATTGTTTCTGCCATTCCTGAAATTTTCTAAATGCGTCTCTATTTATCTGGTCGATAGTTTTCTTGCCAAGTTCTTTATAGAGATCATGCCTTATTTCATGCAGTTCCCACAGCATGATGTCTTCATTTTTATCATAACTATTGTTATATGTTTCCATATTTTGCTCCTCCGAATATGTCCAATGACCCTATTTCGATTGGGGCGTAATTATATTTACCGTTAATTTCATGGATTTTTCTTATAGGATTTATACTAACAATATGTTTAAAATTCCATGATGCTAATGCGTCAATTTTATTTGTTGTTGCTATTGCAATATGATACGCATCCTGAGGTTCTGATTTTGGAATTGCTCCTTTGTTCATGTACTCTTCTGCCAAATCTTTTGCTTTGTCTGACAAATCAAGGAGTTTCATATTGTATTTTATTGTAAGTTCGCTGACGTTCTGTTTCTTAACTTCATTCTTGATCTTTCCAATTTCTTCAATCGTTATAACCGATATATAAAGCTCATATAATAATGCCTCGTTTTCAAACCATTTTTGTGTAATAAGTTGTCTCATCGGCTTGGACGTATCGAAATATGCACTCGGAATCGATGTATCAAGATATACCCTAAGTTTCTTTTCCTCAGGCATTCTTTTTCCCCTTCCCTTCTGTCTTGTTCTTATTTAAAATTATTGTGTGCGATAGTTTTGATTGTAAACTTCTGATTATTTAGCATCAGAAGTTATTTCCCGGATACTTCCGGTAAGCATATCCACCTGAAATGTAAATTCAAACTCATTTTCAACGGAAATCGTTAAAATTCCTCCTCCTGAACTGCCGTCAGGGTAAAAACAGATAAAATAGACTCCATCATCAGTCGCTTTTATCTGCTCTCCTTCCAGCAAAATATTTTCAGGTATCTTTAGAACACCATCACCGTTTAGCACACCATTACCATTACCGTTTAGAACACTATCTCCGTTTAGAACACCATCGCCGGATGACCCTTTCGATTGTTCATCAAAAAGAACGCCCGTAGCTTTGTCATCTGAGGTTTCAATATCTGTGAGCGGATCTTCAATAAAGCTGATTCGGCACTCCCTTTTTTCAGGTGAAATGGTCAGACAAGCTGGAATTCCTTTGCCTACAGCCGTAAGACGTGCTGTTTTGCACATGGATACCATTTTGTCAGCAAACATACGCCTCTCTTTCATTCTGCCCGATTGTCCGACATTCATTAAAACAAGAGATCCGGCAATGGCAATGAGTATCATCACAACCATGATCTCAATCAGAGTAAAGCCTTTTATATTTGTCAGGGTCAAGCCTTTTAGCTTTATGTTAAAGGTTATATTACTTGTGATATAACCTTTTGATTTTATAGTTAAAATTTGCAATTTTTTAGAACTGTATTTCATCAGAACTGTATTTCATTTACACCAAAAATGGTGGTCAGCATGGAGACCACTACACCGCCGATGAGAAGTCCAAGAAAAAGAATTGAAAATGGTTCTAATAGTGCAAGGTATGTTTTTATTTTAGACTGAATTTTTCTATCCAGATCATCTGCCACAGAGACCAACATATCCCCAATTTTACCGGTTTCTTCACCCAGCGATACCATCTGAACCACCATGGGAGGAAAGATTTTTCGCTCCCGCATCAGAGCACTGACACTTCTGCCCTCTTTAACCTGACTGTAGATGTGTTCCACAGCGTCCTTGACCTGACTGTTTGAAACTACTGCCTTGACGATATGCAAAGCTTTCATAAGTGGAACGCCGCTTTTAATAAGAGTTCCCAGAGTTCGTGAAAAGCGGCTCATCTCGATATCGAGCATAACATCGCCGATATAGGGCACTTTCAGGATATTTTTGTCAGACAAAGCTTTTCCACGCTCAGTTTTCAAGAATCGCCATAAAAACAGAAAGAGAGCAATGGAAGCTGATATTAATAGCCACCACCACACTCGTAGAAAATTACTGAGCTCCAGTAGTACTCGTGTGGACAATGGAATTTCCTGCCCTAAATCCGCAAAGATGCCCGCGAATTTTGGAACCACAAATCCTAAAATAACAAGCAGGGATAAAAAACCCACGGAGAGAAGAATCGCAGGATATATGGAAGACGAGATGACATATTTTTTGATCTCCTCTGTTCTTCCAATAAATTCTGAAAGACGTTCCATAACCGAAGGAAGAATACCTCCCATCTCTCCGACTCTCACCATATTTACATAAAGATCATTGAAATCCTGAGATTTTTCCGCCATGGCATCAGAAAGGTTGGTTCCTTTTTTGAGGGCATCCTGAAGATAGATGGTCATCTCTCTGATTTTTGGATCGGATGTGGCACTGCCTGCAATTGATAGTGCCCTGTCAATTGGAAGTCCGGACTTGAAAAGATGAGCAAGATCAGAGGTCAGTTGAAGCAGGCGGGCATTGTTCAGACTGCGTCCTGTAGAGAATAGTTTTAATCCTTTCTCTATGCCTGTTCCGTTAGATGATTTGCCGTCAAGCCAGCGTAAAAGCACCGCGCCTCTGGCTTGAAGCATAAGCAGAATATCATCTCTATCCCTTGCTTCCAGGGTCTCTGTGATTTTTTTGCCATCAGGATTGACAGCTTCAAATCTAAATTGTGGCATCAGCGTAACACCCTTTCAAATCTATAGTTTTCCAGATAATTAAATTGACAAGAGCACTGTAGGGGCAATCCTTTGTGGTTGCCCTTCAAAATTGAGAATGCCAAAATATTTTTCTGGAAGTCTATAAATTGCAGCATCAGCGTGACACCCTTAGTACCTCTTCATATGTGGTCAGACCCAGCTTAACTTTTTGAATACCATCCATTTTTAAAGATATCATACCTTTGGCAACAGCTTTCTTAAAAAGACGATTTCTGTCAGAACCCGCGACAATCTCTCCTTGAAGATCATCATCAAGTACCATCAGCTCGAATATGCCAAGCCGTCCCTTGTACCCTGTTTCACCACACAATTTACATCCTTCTCCTCTGTAAAAAACAGGTGTCAAATGCTCTGACGAAAGATCAAAATCAATAGCGAGAGATTCAAGTTGTTCATTGGAAAGAGTCACTTTTTTAGAGCATTGAGAACATATTTTTCTCACTAAACGCTGGGCAAGCACCCCTACAAGAGAAGATGAAATCATAAAGCGTTCAATGCCCATATCCTCAAGACGGGTAACGGCTCCAGCTGCATCATTGGTGTGAAGGGTTGAAAAAACCATGTGACCGGTAAGGGCAGCTTGAACTGCAATTTCAGCCGTTTCACTGTCTCTGATCTCTCCAATAAGCATGACATCAGGGTCATGGCGGAGAAATGACCTTAATGTATGGGCAAAGGTAAGCCCGATAGATGACTGCACCTGAACCTGATTCACTCCATCCATCTGATATTCTACTGGATCTTCTACAGTTACAATTTTCTTGTCAGGTGTATTGATTTCACTTAAGGCGGCATACAAAGTTGTTGTTTTTCCTGAACCGGTCGGACCTGTCACAAGAAGAATCCCGAATGGCATTGATATAACTGACCTGAATTTTTTTAGCAGAAGATCATTAAACCCCAGCTTTTTCAAATCAAGGGAGACATTCTCCTTGTTCAGCAGTCTTAAAACAATGCTTTCCCCAAAATGAGTCGGGACAGTTGAGACACGAATATCCACCTCATCCTGTCCCGCCTTTATCTTGATTCTGCCATCCTGGGGCAGTCGTCTTTCGGCAATATCAAGTTTTGCCATAAGTTTGATTCTTGAAATTATGGCAGCCTTGAGCTTTACAGATATACTCTCCTGATCGTGAAGAACTCCGTCAATACGGTATCTGACCAAAACCATATGGCGTCTTGGCTCAATGTGAATATCAGACACACCAAGCTCCAAAGCACGGTTGATCACATGGTTTACCAGCCGGATCACAGGTGCTTCAGTGGCCATTCCCTTTAGCTGTTCAGGATCATCCCAAAGAGCATCTTCCATGGAGAGATTAAGAGCATCAGCACTCTCTTCGCCGGTCATATCCGCGTCTGCCTCATACCACCGGTAAATATATTGACTGATCATCTCATTGGACGCGCTATAAACATCCAGTTTTTTTGCATACGCCTTTCTGATGATCTCACGGGTATTGAAATCAAGAGGGTCTGCCATGATTACCTGAAGCCTCTCTTCAGAATCATTGACTGGAAGAAATCTGAATCGTTTCATAAAATGGACGGGAAGCAGATTGACGGCGGGCGGGGTTTCAGGGATATCTTTTTCATCCATTTCAAGAATTGTGAGTGGCTTGGCAGGAATTGCGGGTAACTCGGCAGAATTTACGAGTGGCTCTGCAGAATTTGCGGTTCGTTCAAAATCGGTTGGTTGTGTAGAAAGATTGTCTGGCATTGTTATTCCCAACTTACAATATCCTTATCCATTTTATCTTCACCGCCCTGTGCATTGTCTCCGCCATAGCTAAACAGATCATATTGGCCATGTTCTCCGGGTGAAACATAATTAAAATCGTTTTCCCACGCATCTTTGGGAACCGGTTTTGGAAGATAGGGGCCATCCCAGTTTTTAAGTTGACCAGGATTTTCTCTCAAGGCGTTTAGTCCCTCTTCAGTTGTCGGGTATCTCCCATTGTCAAGCCTGAAGCTGTCAAGGGCGGAGCCAAGAAGCTCAATCTGGGTTTTTGTAGTTTTAATTTTAGCTTGGTCAATTTTACCGAAAAATTTTGGGGCAACCAGTGCGGACAAAAGACCTACAATGATAATGACCACCATGATTTCTATGAGGGTAAAACCATCTTGACGACCTTTTAGGAGGTAATCTTTTTGGTGACAACAATTTTTATGACAGTTTTTGAGTTCTATCCTGTTGTTGCCAAATTCTATCCCGTTTTTACCAGATTCTATATCGTTGTTATAGGTCTGTTTTCTTCCGTTATTGTTTGTTTGTGCTCTTTCTTCTTCTACTCTTTCTTCCATTCTATGTTTACCTTAAAATTCTGCTTGCCTTAAACTATAGTGTTAAGCCAGCATCAATATTATGATGCCGGTTATATCGTTTAAGGAATGAGTCCGAAATAACTTACCCAAACTCCCCCTCTCCAGATATGGAGAGGGGGCTGGGGGGTGAGGTAAATGGGCAGGTTATTTAAAACCGATTCCTAAATGATTATAATTTCAGCTATCTCTGCTTAAATGGTCTGGCTGCTCTGCTTAAAAGATTTGACCAGTCTATTCAAACAATTTGGATTACTCTGTTTTCTGTTGTTCCTGAGTTTTCTGCTGTTCTTGATTTTTTTGCGATTCTGTTCCGTTTTTTTCTTGAACTTTCTGTTGTTCCTGGGCCTGTTTAATAAGAGCTTCAAATTTTTTCTTTAGCTCTTCAGCACGTTTGGGATCTTGAACCGGTGGTGTTTTATTTACTGTTAGCGGATTTTGACCCTTTACGGCATTTGCATCAGTAGCGTTGTTCTGTTGCTGCATTTTCTGAATGACTTGAAGGAAACTATTGGTTTTAGCTTCATCTGTCACATTGCTGCCGTTTTTTCCGCTTTTGTCAGAGTCTCCATTTGCTGCGTTGCTTTTAAGGTTTAAGTTTTTAGGGGCGAACGGGTTTATCCCATTATTCCCTGTTACAGGAGGATGATCATGCCCAGCATGTGAGTCTAATTCCTGTGCGGGTTTTTTGGGGTCAACGATTCTGCCCATAACATTTATTTTTATTTCCGGCTGGATTTTGCTGTCAGTTTCTAAAATTAGAACATCATAATAAGAGCCTGGATCTTTTTTCAGATTTTCGACTGTAACTGAGTACTCTTTTCCTCCGGAAGCAGACTTGTTTTCTTTAAGCTCATACTTGATATCTTTTCCATCCTGAGCTCTGACCTTTGCAATTGAAAAGGGGAACTTACTTTCCGGTATAATGTTTACTACACTTTTCAACTCTTCGCCAATATTGCCGTTAAGCCTTAAAACAGGAGGCGTTATAGTTACAAACTTTTCGACATCTCCTGATATCGTAATATTATATTCCGGATTTGCAGTGTCATTTGTCTGAACGGTAATGGTTTTCATCAATTTCCGTCCGCCAAAGCCTTTGGTATTAACTTTTATAGATATTTTTCCCTCTCCACCGGGAGGGATTTCTCTTGAATAAGAGACTGTGGTGCATCCTCAGCCGGTTTTGACCTTCTCAACCTGAAGAATATCCGTCCCTTTATTCATGATTACAAAATCATGTGTGAACTCCTCACCATCAACCATCTGGTCAAATTCAAATTTAGGTGCAGGAAAAAATACTACAGGAGCTTTTGAAGCCGCTTTATTTTGTTCCGCTGCTGCTTTGCCTTTTGTTGTTGCTTTGTCTTGTTCCGAGGTTTCCTGTTTTACAGAGTCTTTTTTTTGCTCTGTTGTCTTTTGTTGTGCAATATCTTTTTTTTGCACCGAGGTCGCTTTTACATCCGCTTTGTTTGCCTCTGTAGTGTCGGCACTGAAACATAAAGATGCCACACCAAGATAAAAAATCAAAGAGCATGCAAAAATCTTAAAAATTTGATTCATGACTCAATTCCTTTACGTTTAGATTACTCTTAAATATCCTTGGCAGAGACATACATTGGTGGCACATCTCTTATTAGTTCTTTTAGTACAAGGATAGATTCATATTGCAAAAAACAAACCAAAATAATAGCGAAACAGGTTCATGTCAATAACTTCAGAGTGTCATGATGTCAATAATCTCAGAGTGTCATGATGTTAATAACATCAAAATATCATGATGCCAATAACCTGAGAATGCGTTGCCACCCATCTTCTGGTATTTGGGCACCCATCACCTGGCATACCTCATATCCACAGGCGGAGCCAATTTCACCGCTTTTCTCTATTGAAAATCCGTTTGCAATTCCAAAGAGAAATCCGGCTGCCCAAAGGTCGCCCGCTCCGGTGGTATCCTTTGCCTTTGCTCCAGTAATTGGATTGATCTGTATGATCTCCCCGTTGAATGAAACATAGCTTCCTCTGACACCAACCTTCAATACAGCAATCCGGACATTTTGTGACAACGCCTTAATCGCCATGATTTCATCTGAAAATCCAGTGTAGGCAAAAGCCTCATCTTCATTTGCAATAAGAATATCAACATATTCTGTCACAATTTCATTGAGTATTTCTTTTGAGGCATTAACAACTTCAAAACTTGCCAGATCCATGGCAATCATTGAACCTGCTTTTTTGGCACTTTTAAGGCATGCCATCATCAATGCAGGATTAAACAGCAGATACCCTTCCATTAGAGCTATTCCGCTATCCTTAAAAAGATCCGGTGTTATGCTATTAGGTTCAAGTTCTGTGGATGCCCCAAGGCAGGTAAACATTGAGCGTTGGGCATCAGGCGTAATAATGGAAAGTACCTTGCCTGAAAAATGGATGGATGATTGGAAACGACAGCGCACTATGGAAAGAGTTGGTTGGCAATTTTGGCGATGTTGGGGTTCAAGCTACACAATAGATCCTGAAGGATGTATCGATGATTTGATAGGT
>JADGBP010000081.1 GCA_015231395.1 Desulfamplus sp.
AATTTTTTTGCTTCAGTAGATATAAATTTTTCCGCATGCTGAAACCCGTCTCTTAACGTGATATCGCCAATAACTACTTTTTTTGGCATTCTTGGAAATATTTTCCACATATCGTATTCAGTCATGTAATACCTCCTAATGGCTGTTTTATTTCAGCACTTGTAATTTAAGTTGATATTTTGTATTTTATTCTTCAGATTGTTCATCTAAAATCTGAAATTGCCAAACGATGGTTCACCAATTGACTTTAGTAAACTCACCTCAAATGCCATTCCTAACCACTCCCTTATCTCTAAAAATTTCAAGATCTTATCATTGAGTAGCCGTGCGGAACAAAAGAAGGGATGTGCTTCTCCATCATACTTTGCGATCATTTTTTCCTGAAACGCATCTTTTTCTTCTTGAGTCATGGGCTTGCCGCTTCCTTTGCGTTTTGCCTCCTCAATTGAGAGCATCACACCGCCGGCACTCTTTCCGCTCATCACCGAGGTTCTTGCCCGCATGGTGACAAACAGAAAATGGGGACGATAAGCCCTGCCGCACATGCCGTAATTTGCAGCCCCGTTGTCAGGTCCTATGACAAGTTGAATTTTCGGCACCTGGGCACAGGAGACTGCACGGACAAGATCTGCTCCATATTTGCCGATACCGGCATGTTCCGACTCAGACCCAACCATGAAACCCGGGGCATTCTGGATAAAAAGAAGAGGGATTTTTTCCTGACAGCACCTTACAATCCATTCTGTTGCCTTTCTTGCAGCCTCATGAAAAATAATACCAACACGGTTGGAGCATATAACTCCTACCGGAAAGCCTTTGATTCGGATTTTACCGGTAATTACATTATCTCCCCGCCCCTGTGCGTAGTTCTCTTTATATTCCTGAAATACACTGCCATCAGCAATGCATTCAAGAATCTGCCGGGCATCAATACTCTGATGCACAGAGACTGGCATATAATCATAAATACTTTCGGGTGGAACAGCAGGCCCCTGATCCTGATACCTGTGAAGATGTATGGTCTGGGGTTTTTCAAGAGATAGAATATCACGAACCCGTGCCACGGCATCAGCCTGGTCAGCACACAAATGATCAGCACCGCCTGATATCTGGGTATGGACAGCAGCCCCTCCCAAATCCTCGGCAGAGATAGTTTCTCCGGTTGCCATTTTAACCAGAGGGGGCCCACCAAGAAATGAGAATGACTGCTGGTCAATCATTATGGATTGACACGCCATGAATACAATATATGCACCTCCTGCGGTGTTACCGCCAGTACTCATGGTGATCTGTTTCAACCCTTTTGCCGACATTCTTGCCATATTGTAGAAAATGGTGCCAAAATGCTGGTCATCAGGAAATACATCAGCCTGCATTGGAAGAAATACGCCGCCGGAATCGCCGATATATACTGAATTGATTCCGCACTGATCTGCAATTGCCTGAGCACGCATATGTTTTTTTAGGGTTATTGGAAAATATGTACCAGCCTTAACTCTGGAGTCATGCCCAACAATCATTGTCCAGTTGCCGTGTATCTTGCCAAGACCCGTGACAATTCCCGCACAGGGAACATCATCAACACCGGGATAACCCATGCCAAAACCTGCGAGCAAGGATAGTTCAAAAAAGGTTGTCCCAGGATCTATCATCTCTTCAATGAGATCTCTAACCGGTCGTTTGTTCTTTGTTGCCAGTGCATCCACAGCTTTCTGTCCGCCGGGCCATGTTGCCTGATATTGACGATCTGCAAGCAAAGCCTCTTCATTTTCCCAGAATTCTCTGTTTTCGCTCATATTTGTTTTCCTTTATTCTTGAGTTTTCACTCATATTTGTAAGAATAGCGTAAAACCCCTATCTCTTTAGGGTAAGGGTAGAGGTAGTTCACTTTCCTTTATAAACCGGTTTGCGTTTTTCCCTGAATGCTGTTAATCCCTCAACCCTGTCTTCTGTTGGAATGGTAACCCTGTAGGCATTTGACTCAATGGCAAGTCCTGTTGCAAGATCGGTTTCAATTCCCTGATTTATGGCGTATTTTGCCATCTCAACAGCAATGGGGCCTGTTTCGCTTATCATGTCCGCCATGATCATGCACTCATCCATCAGTTTGTCTGGTTCGCATATTTTATTGACAAGTCCGATTGAGAGAGCTTCAGAAGCATCTACTCTTCTTCCTGTAAAAATAAGCTCTTTTGCTTTTGCCACGCCGATAATCCTTGGAAGACGCTGAGTCCCTCCGCCTCCCGGGATAATGGCAAGACGTGTTTCAGTCAAGCCCATAACAGCACTGCTTGAGGCAATACGGATATCAGAAGCCAGAGCAAGCTCAGTACCTCCGCCAAGAGCGATTCCATTAATGGCTGAAATCACCGGTTTGTTAAGATTTTGAATGGATGTGAGAAGATTTCGTATGGTGAGAATAAATTTTTTGACTTCATCAGGGGAAAGGGTTGCCCGTTCTTTAAGATCTGCACCGGCACAGAATGCTTTGTCTCCTGCACCGGTAATGATTACTGTCCTGATTTCAGAGCGATATTGCAAGGCATCAAAAATATCTCTTATTGCATAGAGCATTTCAAAATTGAGTGAGTTCATTGATTTTGGGCGATTCAGAGTCAAAATAACGCTGGTTCCTTTTTCTTCCTGTATGAGAACCGGATCGCTATCTATATTCGGGCTATTATCAGCAGACATTGTTTTTCTCCATTTTTTAAGGTGTGATGTTTGTCGATATTGGCTAACACCCAATATACCGTGAAATAACAATCCGCTGTACCTCTGAAGTACCTTCACCTATATCAAGCAACTTTTGGTCACGGTAAAATCGCTCAACATTATATTCTTTCATAAGTCCATAGCCTCCATGGATCTGAACCGCATGATTGGCAACCCTGCCCATAAGTTCTGAACAGTAGAGTTTTGCCATTGCCGCCTCTTTTTCAAACGGTCTTTTTTCATTTCTGAGCCAGCACGCTTTATACATAAGATTACGTCCGCATTCTATCTCCATGGCACAGTCCGCAAGTTTAAAGGCAATTGCCTGAAATTTGGAGATGGGCTGACCAAATTGCCTACGTTCCTTTGCATATTGCAGGGCAAGATCGTATGCACCCTGAGCACCGCCAAGTCCCATGGCACCAATGGAAAGTCTTCCGCCATCAAGAGTTTTTAGCATTTGATGAAAACCGTCACCCTGTTTTCCAAGAATATTTTCTTTTGGAATACGGACATTATCAAAATAGAGCTCAGCAGTATTGGAGGCTCTCCACATCATTTTTTTGTGCATTGGAACAGCCTTGAATCCTGGAGTTCCCTTTTCTACAATAAAACATGTGTATTCCGGCTTGCCGTTTGCCCTTGTGCCGGTGATCGCCTGAACTGTTACGCCAAGTGTCATTTCGCATGCTGCATTTGTAATGAAAATTTTTGAACCGTTAATAATCCAGTCATTTCCGTCAGGAACTGCCGTGGTTTTACTGCCTCCGGCATCAGAACCTGCTGTAGGCTCTGTAAGTCCGAATCCCCATAAGGCTTCGCCACGACAGAGAGGAGGAAGATATTTCTGTTTCTGCTCTTCCGAGCCAAAATAATATAAAGGTCCTATGCCAAGAGAGTTCCCGGCAGCAATGGTAGCTGCCTGCGAGCCATCAATTCTGGCGATCTCCTCAACAGCTATAATATACGCAAGATAATCCATGCCCTGTCCTTCGTATTTCTCAGAAACAAACATGCCGAAAAGACCTATCTCGCCCATCTTACGGGTCAGTTCTGATGAAAACTCCTCTTTTTCGTCCAGATCCCCTGCGATTGGTGCAATCTCTTTCTGGGCAAAGTTTCTCACCTCTTTGCGGATCATCTCCTGCTCTTTTGTAAGATCGAAATTCACCTTGTACCCTCCTTGAATTTTATAATAATGGCGTAAACCAAAACTCCCTATTAAACCCAACCCCCTATCTCTTTGGAGTAGTAGTGGTAGTTCTCATATAAAACCTGATTGTATTGTGAAAATATGATTCAGAAATGAAGAAAATATTATTCCGAACGAACGCTCAGTCTGCTTAAGCGTTGATACTATATTTCTTGAATTATGTTTGTCAAACAGTTTTTTAAAATTCAATTTATTTTTTGAAAAAGCCTCCGAAGTTGTTCTATTGAAAGAAAGCTCTATCCCAGTTTTTGCTGGCAGAAAAAACTGGACTCGACTCTGGAAATGAAATATTCTCTCAAATGTTCATAATTTGATGGTTTTGTAAAAATTTAATTTTTTTAAATGCGTCATAAATAAAATCAGATAGTTATAACTTTAAAAATTGTCTATTTCGGACGTTTTATGAGACCATCAATTATTGCTGGATTGTAGCTGGATTGGCTGGATTGTGTAATTCCTAAACAAAACAATCACGAATACTTATTTTTGGAGAATTTAATGATAATACCATTAGTTCTTGCAGGTGGTTCAGGAACAAGATTATGGCCACTTTCAAGAGAACTGTTTCCAAAGCAGTTATTAAACCTTACTGATGACCACTCAATGCTTGAGAATACTCTCTTAAGGCTTGATGGTCTGGATGCTGTTTCGCCACCGTTGATTATATGCAATGCAGAGCATAGATTTATGGTTGCAGAACAGTTGAGGTCTATTAATATAACACCCCTGTCAATAATTCTTGAGCCAATTGGAAGAAACACCGCACCCGCTATTGCTGTAGGTGCTCTGAAAGCTCTTGAACTATTCAATGCCAACTCTGAAAAACTGCTCACTGATTCAGAAAAACCGCTTGCCAACTCTGAAAAACTGCTTACTGATTCAGAAAAACCGCTTGCCAACTCTGAAAAACTGCTCACTGATTCAGAAAAACCGCTTGCCAACCCTGACAAACTGCTTACTGATTCCGAAAAATCGCTTGCCAACCCTGCGATATTCCGCGATAACCCTGAAGCTGCAACAGAACCGATTTTACTGGTATTGCCAGCAGATCATGTTATTAATGATATACCCAGTTTTCACGAAGCAGTCATATTGGGAGCTAAATATGCGGAGAATAATGGACTGATAACCTTTGGCATTATCCCTGACGGTCCTGAAACTGGTTACGGGTATATTAAAAAGGGTAAAACACTGGACAGTCAGGCTGATGTCTTTATTATTGACAAGTTTGTTGAAAAACCTGACCATAATACAGCCATAGCCTATGTTGAATCCAGAGAATACCTCTGGAACAGCGGCATGTTTATGTTTAAAGCGTCTCAGTTTTTACAGGAACTGAAAATCCATGAACCGGAAATGTTAAGTGCTTGCACAGATGCCTTGAACAAAGGCAAAGAAGATCTTGACTTTTTCAGATTAGATAGCAAATCCTTTGAAAAAAATAAATCTCAGTCCATTGACTATGCAGTTATGGAAAAAACAGACAAAGGAGTGATTGTTCCTTTAAGTGCAGGCTGGAATGATTTAGGTTCATGGGATGCTTTGTGGCAGACTGGCAAAAAAGATGAAAACCAGAATGTTGTCAGGGGAGATGTTCTGCTTGCAGATGTGAAAAATTCCTATCTGCATTCCCAGAGCAGACTTATTGCGGCTGTGGGTCTTGAGGATCATGTTATTATTGAGACAAAAGACGCGGTACTTGTGGCACCCAGAAATCAGGTTCAGGATGTTAAAAAACTGGTGTCTCAGCTCAAAGAAAAATGTAGAGAAGAGGCTGTATCACACAGCAAGGTATTCAGACCATGGGGGGCATATGAAACAATTGACATTGAACAGAGGTTTCAGGTTAAACGTATAACTGTAAAACCAGGGGCGAGACTATCCCTTCAAAAACACTATCACAGGGCTGAGCACTGGACTGTAGTCTCCGGTACAGCCATTGTCATCAGAGGAGATGAGAATATCATGCTAACCGAGAATGAATCGACCTATATTCCTCTTGGCACACTTCATAGACTTGAAAATCCGGGAAAAATACCTTTGGAATTGATTGAAGTGCAATCTGGAAGTTATTTGGGTGAAGATGATATTGTTAGGTTTGATGATGTTTATGGACGGTAAAAACATAAGCAGCTTTGCTGCAATTCTCGCTGAATTAAAATTTCTGAACGAGAACGATAAAAAATCATGGAGCAATTTATGTCTGATGAAAAATATGAATCTTTAAAAGGGCATTTTCTCATGGCTATCCCGGGCCTTCCGGATCCTAATTTTGCCCAGACAGTAATTTGTATGTGTGAGCATAATGAACTGGGTGCTCTTGGGTTTATAATTAATAAAATACACCCGCTTCTTACAGATAGAGAGCTTTTTGACGATCTTAAAATAGGGTATGATGAGAATCTTGCCAGCATTCCAATTCATTTTGGAGGACCGGTTCAACCCAGCGGTGTATTTGTTCTGCACAGTGCACCTTTTCACTGGCATGGATGCATGCAGGTTACCTCGAAATTGGGACTGAGCAATACAAAAGATATTATTGAAGCTATTGCAGAGGGAAAAGGCCCTGACGATTTTATTATAATTCTGGGCTGTGCAGGATGGGGACCGTTACAGCTTGATCATGAGATAGATGATAATGCATGGCTCGCCTGTCCAATTGTCGAGGATATTATTTTCAATACACAGTCCGATTTAAGATGGGAACAGACAATGATGCTTATGGGCAATGACTATGATCCTCTTGCAGATATATCAGGGTTTTTATAAAATATCAGGATTTTTATAAATTATGCTCAAAAAAATCATTTCAGGTGGTCAGACCGGTGCTGACAGAGCGGCTCTTGACACAGCGATCAAGTTTAATCTGGATCATGGCGGATGGGTACCTGCCGGAAGACGGGCAGAAGATGGGTCTGTTTCTGAACACTACAATCTTACTGAAATGGAAACAGACAGTTATCCCATAAGAACTGAACAAAATATTATTAACTCGGACGGCACACTTATAATCTCCCGTGGGATGCTTGCCGGAGGCTCTCTGTTAACCAGAAAAATAGCATCAAGACTTAAAAAACCGTGGTGCCACATTGACCTTATAGATATGGATGAGTTTGAGGGTGCTGTTATTCTCCATGAATTTGTTCATGACAACCAAATTGAGATTTTAAATGTTGCAGGGCCAAGATTAAGTAATGACCCTTTTATTTACCGCTCTGTCAAGGCTGTTATTGAAACATTTATATATATGGAGCTTATGGAGACATCTCCTGAGGAACTGAGGGCTGACGATATTATTCTGTTCCAGAGAAAACCGGAGAGAGTGTGCACAAAGATTGATGAGGCAGTCAAATTTCTTGCTGATAGCATGCATTTAAGAACCAGATTTGTGATTGCCAATTCCCGAGAAAGTCAAATTGGGTCATTATATTTTTCCCTGTCAGACACGATAAAAGTGAAGTTAGGTCTTGATTCTGGCAATACAGAACTTCTTGAAGCCTGCAGGCAGGAACTTAAAAAAAAGAGGGGCTCAAGCAATGATGACAGTTCAGATGTTGATTCAGGCATTGATGCAAAAGTTAATGCAGAGGTTGATAATGTAAAAGTTAGTTCCGGGATTGATTTAGAGGGTGATTTCCAAGTTGATATCATGGATATCGAAGATGCAGCCATGGTAATTTTAAAAGAGTTGAGGCAGTTTCTTCAAAAGAACCATGTATTAAAGGTTGTTCAATGATACCCATCAGGGACACCATAATATCAAAAAATATTCCTGTTGCTACTTATGTCACAATGGGGCTCAATACTTTATTCTATATCTATCTGGCTGCCATTCAAACAGATCCCGCCCTCTTTGTTTACACATATGGCTTTGTTCCGGCAAAACTGACTGTGCCCGAAATAGCGACCTATTTTTCGTTTCCTGACATGCTCTTTTCAACTGTTTCTTATATGTTTCTTCATGGCGGACTGTGGCATTTTATTGGGAATATGTGGTTTTTATATATTTTCGGGGATAATGTAGAAGATCATATGGGAACATTCAGGTTTGCGGGTTTTTATATCATCTGCGGAGTGGCTTCTGCTCTTCTTCATTTTTTCCTCAATCCTCTGTCTCCCGTTCCAACGATTGGTGCAAGCGGTGCCATTGCAGGGGTGATGGGTGCCTATTTTATTTTATATCCAAAAGCAAAAATTTTAACCTTAATTCCAATCATTATTATACCCTGGTTTGTTGATATTCCGGCATTTATATTTCTTGGTTTCTGGTTTCTCATGCAGTTCTATAACGCTACCGGAAATGCTGGAGCATCAGGAATTGCATGGTGGGCACATGTGGGGGGATTTATTGCCGGTATTGTCATGGTAAAAATGTGGGGAGAACCGCCTCAACCCTTTGCCGAAGACAAGCTGAAAATTTTGACAGCAAGAAAAAAGAGCCCTAAATTTCAGAATATCCATCCAAAACCCATTTATAATACTCTGGATCTTGCCGGAAATATCGAGATTACCTCTCTTGAGTCAATTGCCGGAACC
>JADGBP010000082.1 GCA_015231395.1 Desulfamplus sp.
CCAGAGCAGGTGGCACTTTACCAGGCAAGAAGAGATACTTTGTGCAGCGGTCTTGAGCGTATTGGATGGGAAGTAACTCCTCCAGGTGCAGGAATGTTCGCATGGGTAAAAATTCCAGAACCTTATAGCAAAATGGGATCCATGCAGTTTGCCGTTGAAATGATGAATCGTGCCAATGTTGCAGTTGCTCCAGGGATAGGCTTCAGTGAAGAGGGAGAGGGATATCTAAGACTTGCCCTTGTGGAAAACGAGGAGCGTTTGCGACAGGCATTGCGACAGATGAAAAAAGCCATGCAAGAGCTGGATAGAGAATCTTTGTAATCCTTTACCGTAAAAACACATTTTGGGGGCTTGATTCGGACTTTGCCCGCTTTTAACTTTTTGAGTCTGTCTGAATCGCGGATTGCCACGGATTAAAAGATTACACGGATTAAAAAAATCAGTGAAATCAGGTTAATCCGTGATTCAGACAATTCAAACAATAAAACAATAAAACAATAAAACAATAAAACAATAAAACAATCAGTAATTCAAAAATAATTAATAAACAAAAGTGAGAAAAATGAACTTTCAGGATGTAATTTTAAATCTGCAAAACTTCTGGGCTGACAAAGGTTGTGTGCTTATACAGTCCTATGACGAAGAGGTGGGAGCCGGAACTTTCCACCACGCTACCCTTTTGAAATCCCTTGGGCCTGAGCCGTGGAAGGTTGCTTATGTTCAGCCCTCAAGACGCCCGACAGATGGTCGTTACGGTGAAAACCCTAACCGTCTTCAACACTACTATCAGTATCAAGTGCTTTTAAAACCATCTCCACCTGATGTGCAACAGCTCTATCTTGAAAGCCTGAAGGTGCTTGGCATTGACCCCATGGAGCACGACATCCGATTTGTGGAAGATGACTGGGAATCACCAACGCTTGGAGCGTCAGGGCTTGGTTGGGAGGTGTGGCTTGACGGAATGGAGGTTACCCAGTTTACCTATTTTCAAATGGCAGGCAGCCTTGAACTCAAGCCTGTTTCTGTAGAGCTGACCTACGGGCTTGAAAGACTCTGCATGTATCTGCAAGGTGTAAACAGTGTTTATGACCTTAAATGGAACGATACTGTAACCTATGGAGATGTATATCACCAGCAGGAGGTTGAACAGTCAACCTATAACTTTGAAGTTGCCAACACAGATATTTTGTTTGATTTTTTTCAGAAATATGAGGCTGAATCCCTTCGTATTATACAACAGGGACTTGTACTGCCTGCTTATGAGTTCTGTCTGAAGTGTTCGCACACATTTAATCTTCTTGACGCAAGAGGGGCAATCAGTGTGACGGAGAGAACCGGCTATATTGGGAGAATCAGAAATCTTGCAAGAGAGTGTGCCAAAGCCTATGTTGCACAGCGAGAAGCTCTTGGATACCCACTTTTAAAACATGTAGAACAGGCACAGGTGTAAGTGATGACAAACCATTTAACAGGACAAGAGAGTTTAACGGGAAAATACGATTTGGAAGGCAAAGAGAGTGTAGAGGGAAAAAACGAATTGGAAAGACAAAAGAGCTCGGTAGAAAACAAATTAGGTTCATCCAAAGATCTTTTGGTAGAAATAGGTGCGGAAGAGATACCTGCGGGATATATTGTCCCTGCATTGGAGGCATTCAAGGATAGCCTTTTGAAATCCATGGATAAATTTCGCATTGAACATGGAGAGGCTCAGATTTTTGGAACTCCACGCCGTCTGGCTGTTATTGTTAATGATGTGTCTGATACTCAGAAAGCACAAACAGCAACACTTATCGGACCTCCGGCAAGTGCTGGATTTGATAAAGAAGGGCTACCCACAATTGCTGCATATAAATTTGCGGAAAAAGCCGGTGTTTCCATAGAAGAGATAAAAATTGTAGAGACTGAGAAAGGCAACTATCTGAGTGCTGTCAAACAGGAAAGATGTGAGAGTACGGCAACCATTCTTGAATCAGATCTTCCTGAGCTTATTCTCTCAATTCCTTTTCCCAAAAGTATGCGATGGGGCGATCTTGCCATAAGTTTTGCCCGTCCAATAATCTCTATTTTAGCACTTTTTGGTGAAACACCCCTCAAGTTTTCCATTGGGACTTCGACACCTTTAAGTAAAAATATTGAATCTTCTGATTTTGTGTTTGGGCATCAGTTCATGTATCCTGGAAAATTTAAAATTCCATCTGCGTCAGACTACAAAAAAGTTCTAAAAGATGCTGGTGTTATTGTGGATATTCAGGAGAGAAAAGCCCTTTTGCGGGAAAAGATAGAAGCTGTCGCAAAAGAGAATGACAGCACAATTCTTCAGGATGAGGAACTGATCGATATTGTTACCAATCTTGTGGAATACCCCTGGCCTGTTCTGGGCAGATTTGATGAAAAATTCCTTGAAGTACCTGATGAAGCCCTGATTACAGCCATGAGAGAACATCAAAAATATTTCTCTCTGACAGATAAAAATACCGATTTGACTGACAAAAGAGGAGCGTTGCAACCCTGTTTTATTGCCGTGAACAACACATGCACAAAAGATATGGGCGTGGTTGCAAAAGGGCATGAAAAGGTTTTGCGGGCACGTCTTTCCGATGCCCAGTTTTTCTACAAGGTAGATCTGGAATCCACTATGGATCAATTTGCAGAAAAACTCAAAAAAGTTACTTTTCAGGCACAGCTTGGTTCAATGTTTGAGAAACGGGAGCGTCTTGTAAAACTTGTCTCCTATATAGTTGATTTGCTGAATCCCGAAAATGACAAAGAGTCCAATAATGCTGCACATAAAGAAAAGTCAGGTAAAGTTGACTATACAGTTCTGAAAGAGAATGTGATCCGTGCTGCACAGATATGCAAAGCTGACCTTGTGAGCCAGATGGTTATTGAGTTTACAAAACTTCAAGGGGTCATAGGTAGAGTGTATGCTGAAAAAGGTGGTGAGAACAAAGAGGTTGCCAATGCTGTTGAGCAGCATTATAAACCTGTTCATTCCGGTGGTGAGCTTCCAGATAACATGACCGGCAAGATTGTCTCTATTGCGGACAAGATAGATACCATTTGTGGCTGTTTTTCCATTGATCTCGTTCCTACCGGTGCTTCTGACCCATATGCTCTTCGGAGACAGAGCATTGGAATTATTCAGATTATGATCGCGTCAAACTTTACCTTTTCACTCAAGCGGCTTGTAGAAAAATCTGTATCTTTATATCTGTCAGATGTACAAAAGCAGGCTGAACCAGAAAAAGATAAAGTGGTAACTGACAATGTTCTGGGATTCATAAAAGCAAGAATGTCCAACATGCTTGTGGATCAGGGCAACTCGAAAGAGGCTGTTGCTTCAGCACTTTCAGTTGGATTCGACAACCTGCCTGATACACTTCTTCGGATAAAAGCTCTTGATGTTCTGAGACAGGCACCGGATTTTGAGCCTTTATCAGCGGCGTTCAAGAGAGTTGTAAATATCTTGAAAAAGTCTGAAGTAAGTCAAAACAAAACAGATGAAAATAGAGTCGGGGTTCAACGACTTGAAGTGGATCAATCCCTGTTTTTGAGTGATGCAGAACATTCACTTTATTCGGCATCAAAAAAGCTGTCTGAACGGGTTCAAGGTTTTATTGCCAAAGAGGATTATGACTCTGCACTTAAAGATATTGCATCGCTTCGTCCGGAAGTTGACAGTTTTTTTGATGATGTGATGGTTATGGTTGAGGATAAGGCTGTCAAAAACAACAGGATTGCTCTTCTTTCAACAGTAGCGTCAATTTTTCAAAATATCGCTGATTTTTCACAGATATAAAAGATATCGGATTGTTCACAGATACAAAATATATAGAAAAGATTGGAAAGGAGATAGAAAATGGCAGGAGGCGGATTTGATCCTGAAAAGGACAAAATGCTTAAAGAGTGGAAATGCGAAGAGACTGGATTGATAGTATCTATCCATCAATATGGTGATGGTGAGCCTAAAGTTCAAATAGGACCCAGAATGCTGAAAAAGAAAGATGGCACAGACAGGGCTCCCAGCAAGGCAGGAAGACTCACCATTGAGGATATTATGTGGTTTTACAATATCATAGATGAGGTAAAGGATGAGCTTTCCGACCTGGTCGGACCTGAATGATGAATCCTTGATTCCTCCTCTTGGAGAGCGATATTCACCTGATCTCGGGTCAGTTGCTCTGATGGTGAGCACCGAGCCTGATTTCAGGTATATTGAGGCAAATTCCGGCAAAAAAAAATCTCTTCCCTTTTTCCTCGGTAATCTATTCATAATTGATGACAAAGATGCTTTAGGTGCTGGAAAAGATGCTTTAGGTGCTGGAAAAGATGCCTTATGTGCTGGAAAAGATGCCTTATGTGCTGGGAAAGACGTTTTTGATATAGGTAAATATGCGTTGGGTAGTGGGAAAGACGTTTTGGGTGATAGTACCGTCACTTTGAATTGCGGAAATGTCTCTGTCGCAGGACCCTATCTTGGCTCTCCCTGTGCTGCCATGATTCTGGAATCTCTTGTTGCAAGAGGCGTCTCAAAGGTTGTGATTGTGGGTTGGTGCGGTTCTATCTCTGATGAGTTGCAGACAGGGGATATCTTGATACCTGATTCTGCCATATGTGACGAAGGCACCTCTCGCAACTACATGGAAATGCCTCTCAATACAGATTTTCCTACGGTTTTCTCCTGCCCCTGATTTTACTGTAAAATTAAAAGTAGCTATTGAAAATCAAAAGATATTTAAAGATAAAAATAGAGATATTTATTGTAATAGAGATAAAGAAAGAGATATTTTTTGTAAAACAGGTAAGATCTGGACAACTGACGCCATTTACAGAGAGACTTCAAAAAAAGTTGCTTTTTTCAGAAATATGGGAGCAATTGCTGTGGAGATGGAATGTTCAGCACTCTTTGCGGTTGCCAATTATCGAAAAATAGATATTGCTGCGATTCTTATTGTGTCAGATGAACTCTCTTCGTCAAAGTGGAAGCCCGGATTCAAAACAGCGGCATTTAAAGAGTCGCGGAAAAAAATATTGAATGCAATTATAGGCATTCTCTGACATGTGTTTTCACGATAAACGTGAGTTGTAAGATTGTAAGAATTTTGACTTTAACTGTTGTTGAATTAAAATTCCTGTACGGAAAAAATATCCTATGAAGTGCTGATAACCTTGAAAAAAGTTAAAAACTGATTAAAGTATTTAAATCGTCAAGAATATGCTGGGAAAATACCGGCATTTGCCAGCATCCTTTATATTACACTAAAAGTATAAAATGAAAGATGCAGATTTATCTAATCATATATAGACTCCAGAAAAATATTTTGGTATCTTTTCTTTTTAAGAAGGGCAACCGCAAGGGATTGCCCCTACTCTGCCAATTTAATTATCTGGAAAACTATAGAACACCTGTTCTGGAGAAATATATTGTTTGTTGAAACCGTGTCATACAATGCCGCACTTTTTGCCGGTCTATTATCATTTTTTTCACCTTGCATTCTTCCCCTTATTCCAGCCTATTTCAGCTTCATTACTGGATTATCGTTAGATGATATGACGAATGCTGAAGATCACAGCACCCGACACAAAGTTGTTCTTGCAACTCTTGCCTATGTGGGAGGCTTCTCTTTTGTATTTATTCTGATGGGTGCATCGGCACCTTTGATGGCAGGGCTTTTCTCAAAATTTTTATGGATTATCAGATATGCTGGGGGTGCTATTATTATTTTGTTTGGACTTCATATCCTGGGCATCATTAATATCAAAGGGCTTAACTTTGAAAAACGCATTCATCTTCATAATAAACCCATGCATCTCATGGGTACTTTTGTCATTGGAATGGCTTTTGGTGCTGGATGGAGTCCCTGCATAGGACCTCTTCTGGGCTCAATACTAATTGTTGCAGGAAGTCAGGAAAGCGTCTCTGAGGGTATTATTCTCCTGACACTTTACTCTGCGGGACTTGCATTGCCATTTCTCCTGATCTCATTTTTCATTAACAGATTGCTTGAAATCATGAAACGAGCTAAAAAAGTATTAATGTATGTCAATAAAATATCAGGAATTCTTCTTATTATTCTGGGCATACTTCTCATTACCGATAAATTCAGGCTTCTGGCTGGAATTTAGAATTTAAACACAAAGGGGAAAATAAATGAAAGAATACAGAATAATGAAAGGATTCAGCATAATAAGAAAAAGTGTGCTTCAGAAGAGTGTGCTTCAGAAGAGTGTGCTTCAAAAAATTGCAATAGGAATGATACTGGGCTTAATGGTGATCTCATTATTCATTTTCCTAAATTTTCCTGTTCATAGCGTATTGGAAGTGTCCGCCGGAGCTGCCGGAACTGATGTGTCTGCTGGAGCTATCGTTTCCAGTGCATCATCTGGCTTATCTGCTGGTACCTCAAATGCATCTGCCGTGCCTGCTGTATCCGGTGGTATTGAGTGGAAAGACTATGACAAGGGTGTTGGCATTGCAAAAGATCATAACAAAAAAGTTTTTCTATACTTCCATGCAGACTGGTGCGGATACTGTCGTAAGATGGATGCATCAACTTTTAAAGATAAAGCTCTGATTGATTATATGAATGCTAATTTTATTGCAATTAGGGTGAATTCTGATGTTGAGAAAAAAATAGCGGAGTCTTACGGTGTGCGGGGACTCCCTACATGCTGGTTCCTGAAATCAAATAGCGACAAATTAAGCAGCATGCCTGGATATATAGATGCAGAGAAGTTGCTGGTAATACTTAAATATGTTCATACAGAGAGTTATGAAAAAATGAGTTTCAACGATTTTGAAAAAAGTCTGTAAAAATAATCTTTAAAAAAAGTCTGTCTTTTATTGGACAGGCATTTCAACCCCGCAACAATTGCAGCGAAGCTGCTTATGTTCCTCCAGCCTGCTCATCTCTCCTAAGATGGGCATACCAGTGATACTCCAGTTTTTTGAATAAAAATACTATTATAAACGTAAGGGTAAGGTAAAACGCGGCAGCTGTAAGAAAGGCTTCATAAGGTGTGTAGTAACGGGAATTGACTATACGAGCAGCACCAGTGATATCAATAATGGTGATAACGCTGGCTAATGAACTGCCGTGCAGCATGAAGATAACTTCATTACTGTATGCCGGAAGAGCACGCCTGAATGCACTGGGTAAAATTATCCGCCGCATCATCTTTATCCTCGACATGCCAACAGATTTTGCTGCCTCAATTTCTCCATAAGGGGTACCTTCAATACCTCCACGGAGAATTTCTGTTGTATAGGCTGCGGTATTGAGAGTAAATGCAAGAAGGGCACAAAAATACGCCTCTTTAAGATAAGTCCATAAAAAGGTTGATTTAATAAGGTCAAACTGCCCCAGACCGTAATAGATCAGAAACATCTGAACAAGCAGAGGCGTTCCCCTAAAAAAATATATATAGGTTCTGACTGGTGTTGAAAAAAAATAATTTTTGGAACATCGGAGTACAGACAAAGGTACAGCCATCACAAGTCCAAGAATTACTGATATGGAAACAAGCTGAATGGTGTTGTTCAGTCCCTCAAAATAGATCCCCATATTTTCAGCAATAATTGAGAAATTCATAAAATTCTCCAATGAAACCCCTAATCTTAAGGGGGGTGGTAGTTGAGTCCGGGTAGTTGAACCCTTCTTCAGGGGAGTGATAATTGAACCCCTCCTTCTTTGAGGGGAGTGATAATTTAACCCTTCAGGGAAGGGGGTGTTTTTTTGTTACTCCTTTAACACTCCGACACTGTATTTTCTATCAAGCCAGCTTAAAACAACTCCAGAACATGATGTGATGATAAGATATATTATTGCCACCGCAAAATAAAAGGTAAATGGAAGGCGGGTTGAACCAGAGGCAATTGCGGCTTTTCGTACCATATCATCAAGTCCTATAATAGAAACAAGAGCCGTAGATTTGATGAGAACTAAAAAATTATTTCCAAATCCAGGGAGTGCATGACGCATCATCTGGGGAAACAGTATCCTGAAAAAAACCTTTATTTTCCCCATTCCAAATGCGTAACCTGCTTCCAGTTGCCCGTGAGAAACAGCTAAAATTGCCCCCCTGAAGGTCTCGGTCATGTATGCACCAAAAATAAATCCAATGGTTAACACTCCTGCAATAAAGGGGTTTATATCAATATAGGAGTCGTAGCCAAATTTAGGGGCAACCTGATTAATCATCACCTGACCACCAAAAAAAATCAGAAGCATCAGTACCAAGTCAGGAATGCCTCTGATAATTGTTGTGTAGAGCTGAGCTATAATATTTAATAGCCGTGATTTGGAAAGCTTGAACATTGCACCGGTAAACCCAAGTATCATAGCAATGAGCAAGGATAAAACTGCCAGTTTGAGCGTTAGCAAAGTTCCGACTAAAATACTTGG
>JADGBP010000083.1 GCA_015231395.1 Desulfamplus sp.
CTACGTCCTTATTCTTTGATGTTCGGCTCTCCAGATGGAGTTGAAGATGCTCTTGAGAGTATTGCCAAGGGTGAAGGGTTTGGAAAGGAGATGGGACTTGGAACAAGAATGCTGTCACAAAAATATGGCGGAACAGATTTTGCCATTCAGGTAAAAGGGCTTGAGATGGCGGGCTATGACCCGAGAGGTGCTTATGGTTTGGGTCTTGCCTATGCTGTTGCTAACAGAGGAGCGTGTCATCTTTCTGCGTCAATTATGGCGTTTGAGGTGTTTCTGGAGCTTCTGAAGCCTGATACTGCCCGTGCGAAACCCGAGTTTGTAAAGTTTGTCGAAGATTTGACATGCGGCTTAAATGCTCTTCAAACCTGCCAGTTCACAATGTACGCCTATACACTTGAACCTTTTCTCACAAAATACACTCCAAACTTCGTATTAAAACGCCTTATGCTATGGCTGCCTCAAGTTGCCCTGTTACTGCTGGATTTCTCAATTTATCCTGATCTTTTCTCATCAGTTACTGGCATCAAAATGTCATCAGGGGATTTTATCAAGGTTGGAGAGAGGATTCATGTTCTTGAAAGGTATATGAATACAAGAGAAGGTATTAGTAGCAAAGACGATGTTTTGCCAAATAGAATGGTTATGGAGACGATTTCCGGAGATGATAAGAAAAGGATGGTTCCGCTGAAGCAAATGGTTGAGAAATATTATAAACTAAGGGGATTTAACTCAGATGGCATTCCTGTTCCGGCATTGCTTAACAAACTTAAAATACCATCTGAACCAAGTTATATTGATTAGATTTGAGTTGATTAAAATTTTTATTTGACCCTGCAAAAATATCTAAAACATAAGATTATCCGGTCAGTTGCATCTCTATCCTGCTCTCCAGTGGCACATCTTCCGGTTTTCGGTCTCGGTTGGATTGCTATCCGGTTCTCAGTTGCATCTTTATCCGGTTCTGTTACATGAATGGAAATTATCCCTCAAGAAACTGAACGGTAATCTTATGTATGCAGTAATAAATATCCTCGTCACTGCCGTAAATCTCAATTACATCCTTGTGGTTGATAAGTTTTTCCACAACAAATGCTGTAAGATAGAGTGAAACGATATTGGGGTTCTGGACAATTGTTCTGAAAGGAGCAATCTGAAAGTCAATATCAAAATCCTCAGCTTTGCACAGAATACCAATGCATTTTGTAATCTGGTCTTGTACAGAGTTTTTGCTTACGGTTTCGACAAGCCCGTCTTCCACAAGTTTCATGGACACTTTATTGCTGAACATGTCCACATTTTCCCTTACCGCATGAATAGAGCGGTGTCTCTCCCTCTCCTTTGAGGATTCAATTTTAGACAACAGCGATGATTCCCTGTTTCCCACATTAAATGTTTTACCCATAATATGTCCTTACCTCATTATTATGACTATCTTTATTAGATGCTCTATTGAACTTACGATATAAAAAAAGTCCGGATTCAATTTTAAAAGTCCCGATTCAAAAGTCCGGGTTCAAAACAGGCTGGATTATAAACGGAAACAAGAAGTTGTTTCAAGATAAAAAGTTATTTCAAGATAAAAATTATGTATGTTCAATAATTATCTGAGGAGTATTTTTCCCATTGAATCGATTTATTTTGAGTTTAATGGCGATTTTTTTAAAGTAATCGGGCGTGAATAGCATAACCTGTTCATCTCTTGTTCCCTGTTTTTCTCCTTCGCCTTCTCCCTCTCTTTTGTCTTTACCTTCTTCCTCTCTCTGTACCTGCATCTGTCTCTGTATTTGTACCAGTCTCTGTTCCTCTTCCTGTTTTTCTCCAATATTAAATTGCATAGCTTCAATGGATTTGCAATTTTCTGATCCATTGCCCTGCTCCTGCTTTGTAATTATTTCCTGCTCCTGCTTTGTAATTATTTCCCGCTCCTGTTTTTTAAGTATTTCCTGCTCTTGTTTTTGCCCTATCTGCTTGAGCACCAT
Organism: Desulfamplus sp.; assembly: GCA_015231395.1. GTDB lineage: Bacteria > Desulfobacterota > Desulfobacteria > Desulfobacterales > Desulfobacteraceae > Desulfamplus. The sequence continues at coordinate 1,980 of JADGBP010000083.1, forward strand.
TTTTCGATGTTTTGAGCCTATCATAAAAGAGGATACAACTTTCACATCAGAACACTGAAACAGAGGTTCAGGATTATCGGTGCCAAATGGTCTGAGTCTTTCAATTTCTTCCATAAAGCTCGCTGTAATTTCGTCAATATGAATATGGGCATCAATTATAATTTTGGGAATAAAATCTTCAGATGTTGCAAGCCTGGAAATCTGATCTTCAAAACAATCTGCAAATTTTTTTATATTTTCCGGTTTGATGGATATTCCGGCTGCCATGCGGTGTCCTCCAAAATTTTCAAGCAAAACAGCACAGGCACAAAGGGCTTCATGAATATTTATGTTTCCGATACTTCTGCAAGAACCTGTAGCAGGTATTACCACATTTTTGGGTGAACCGGCGACTGATGCCGTCGGGATTGATGCAATCTTGGCTGATGCCGTCGGGATTGATGATACAGGGTAGGATGCTACTGAGGAGGATGAGGATGGTACAGAGAAGCTTGATGCTGTGGATATCAATACTACCGGACGTGAATACTTCCTTGAAATTCTTGAAGCTGCAATACCCAGCACTCCGGCATTCCATGCAGAGTCCTCCATTACAATTGAAGACCGCTTGAGAATCTCCGGATCAAGCGAGATTCTCTTTTCAATTTCATCGACAATCCTTTTTTCCATCTCTTGCCTTTTTTTATTGAGCTCATCTAAAATAAACGCGGTCTGTTCGGCTTTGACACGATTTTTTTCCGTTAAAAGATCCACGCAAATTCTGGAGTGGGATATCCTGCCCGCAGCATTGATTCTCGGGGCAATCCTGAAACCGATATCGTCAGAGTCAATGGCGTTTTGATCAAGTCTGCTAACCGCTATAAGTGCCTTGAGTCCTTCCCTTTTCCCCTTATGGATTGTGGTAATGCCGGCTTTTGAAAGAATTCTGTTTTCAGCTTTGAGCGGCACCATATCTGCAATGGTTCCAATTGCAAAGAGGTCGCAGTATTCCATGAGATTGGGTTCAGGTATGTTTTCCCAAAATTCTTTTTGTCTCAGATGACTTCTTAAGGCAATTACAAGATAAAAAGCCACTCCCACACCTGCGAGATAATCAAGACCTGATTTGCAATCCTTTTGCTTGGGATTGACAACCGCGAGAGCTGGAGGACGAAAATTGGTGATTTCATGATGATCAGTAATGATTACATCAATATCTTCCTTTATTGCCGCTCGAACTGCATCATGGCTGTCTGAACCACAGTCAACTGTGATGAGCAGGTCACATTTTTGTTTTACAGCCATTTCAATATGAGCTGACTTAAGACTGTAACCTTCTCTGATTCTGTGGGGAATGTACCATGAGACTTCCGCTTCTGCATAAGATAAAAATTCATGGAGAAGTACAGTGGCGGTAATTCCATCAGCATCAAAGTCTCCAAATATCAGAATTTTCTCTTTATTGCAGATGGCAGTATATATCCGTTCCACGGCTTTTTTCATATCTTTGAGAGCAAACGGGTCGGTCAGATGCTGAAAACTTGGATTTAGGAATGTGAAAGCCTGTTCAGGGGTTGAGATGCCCCTGTTTACAAGAAGCTGGGCAACTGTTTCATGACACCCTGTAATTCTTGAAATTTTTGCTGTGGCTTCAGGGTTTGCCTTCATGATTGTCCATTTTGCGGTCATATTTTTGTTTACCGTGAAAATGCATTTGGGTTTTCATCGTCGGGGGTGGCACCCCCCCCCTGCCATGAGTGTTTACCGTGAAAAAGTCGATTTTTAAAAATGCGTCATAAATAAAATCAGATAGTTATAACTTTAAAAATTGCTTATTTCAGACTTTAAATGTAACCTAACAAAGTAGAAAAAAGATTGGTTTTTTGCAACAATGATGCTATTATTTTTGACAACTTGACAAGAATAATAGGAGGAATAAAAATATGAAAATATACAAGAATAATAGGAGGATATTAATAAAAACATGAAAATATTACCAGTTGGTGAATTTAAAGCACAATTTGCGAACGTCCTTGAGAGTGTCAAACAAGGAGAGGAGTTTGTCATATCTTATGGAAAAAAGAAGGAAAATATTGCAGTTATAATACCCTATAAGGAATATAAAGAGAGGAACATAATAAAACTTGGGCTGCTGGCAAAAAAAGGAACATATAAAATCAACGATGATTTCAAAATGACAGCAGAGGAGTTATTGGGAATTTGAACTATCTTATTGATACTCACTATCTGCTTTGGAGTATGCTTGAGCCTTCAAAAATAAGTAAGAAAGCCCTTAAAATATTTTATGATGCTGATAAAGTTAAATATGTCAGTAAAATAAGTTATTGGGAAATTGCATTAAAATATTCATTAGGCAAGCTGGAATTACAGGGGGTAACACCAGAAGAATTATTAGAAGCAACACATAATGCTGGTTTCCATATTTATGATATCAAAAAAGAGGATATTATCACTTCATATCAACTGGCATCTGTTTCATTACACAAAGACCCATTTGACAGACTACTAATATGGCAATGTATAAAAAACAACCTTGTATTTATAACTGATGATAAAAAAATTCAGACATATAAGCAATATGGATTAAAGATATTTCTTTAAAACCAAAACATGTTAAATATGAAATTATATTGAATTGAACACATTTGAACTACATTTGAAATTTGAATAATAGAGAGGAAAACATGTTTGTCAATCAATTGAAATATTTTATCTTTGTCTTTGCAGGAGTTGTGATTGCTGCAACCTCTATTTTGCCTGTATATTCAGCGGCATCAGACCAAAATGTATTAGAGAGCGAAGCACGTTTACTCATAAGTGAATCAGTTCCAAGCATAAGTGAATCAGTTATAGGCGGAAGAGAATCAGTTTCACACGTCAGTGAACCAGTTAAAAGCGAAAATGAACCAGTTTTAGGCGGAGAGTTGGTCGTCAGTCTCTATGCCACTCCACCCCATCTTAATCCTGCGATTATGTCTGGTTTGGCTACAGCATTTCCGGGTTCCCAGATTTTTGCAGGACTGCTTCGTTTTGATAATGATTGGAATCCACATCCCTATTTAGCTGAAAAATGGGATATTTCAAAAGATGGTCTGTCTGTTAAACTCAATTTAGTAAAAAACTCCATTTTTCATGATGGCAAACCCGTAACATCTGAAGACGTGGCTTTTTCCATCATGACTGTAAAAGCTCTGCATCCTTTTAAATCAATGATGGAGCCTGTGGAGCGGGTGGATACGCCGGATCCGCATACGGTCGTCATTCATCTGCGAAAACCCCATCCAGCAATCTTGCTGGCAATGTCTTCAGCACTTCTGCCAATTCTCCCGAAACATATTTACGGAACCGTGGAAAACGTAAAGGATAACCCAGCCAATATGAATCCTATTGGTTCAGGTCCTTTTAAGTTAGAGAGTTTTATTCCTGGAAAAGAGATACGGTTTAAAAAAAACAAAGATTTTTTTATCAAGGGACGTCCTTATTTAGATCTCCTGACTATTAAAATTATCTCGAATGTCCTTGAGGAGAGTATGGGTATGGAAACTGGTGACATTAACATGATGGTCAGTTTTCAGGATTTAAATGAGATGAATCATTTAAAAAGCCTGGAACATATTGTCGTGATCTCAGATGCTTTCAAGGGTATAGGTCCTCTCTACTGGATGGCGTTTAATCTTCAAAAGAAGCCGTTCGATGACGTTCGAGTAAGAAGAGCCATGGCATACGCCATTGACCGCAAGTTTATAATAAAGACTTTATATCAAAATCAAGCTGTTGCAGAAACAGGACCTATTTCATCCAGCAGCCCTTTTTACTCATCAGAAGTTAATCATTATGAGGTAGATTTTGAAAAAGCAAACCGTCTGCTGGACGAAGCCGGCTATCCGCGTGACTCGTTTGGAAAAAGGTTCTCCTGCCGCATGACATACCTGCCAGAAAGATCCGGGAGCAACAGGGCAATGATAGAATATCTGAATAGTGTCTTCATGAAAAAACTGGGGGTGGAAACCATCATTGAGCATCCTGACGATTTTGGTCAATGGATGCAGAAAATATCTAACTGGGATTTTGATATGACTCTGGACGATGTGTTTAACTGGGGAGATCCGGTGATAGGAGTGCACAGAACATATTTGAGCTCAAATATACGTAAAGGCGTTATCTGGTCAAACACTCAAGGATACAGCAACCCTGAAGTTGATGCTCTTATGGAGCAGGCAGGCTCGGAGCTTGACTTTCAAAAAAGATATGCTCTTTACAAAAAGTTTCAGAAGATTATCACAGATGATTTGCCTGTTTACTCAATAGTCAAACCTTTTTTTGCAATTGCCCATAACAGGAATCTTGTCTGGGTTGAGAAAAGCATATGGGGGGTAATGTCTCCGATGGATACTGTATATTGGAAACAAAATGCACAGACAAATTAAAAAACTGATGAATATGTTTATGTTTGGTAAAATAATTGCTCCTGGAATTTCGGGTAAAGTCTTGTTGGGGCTTGTGCTGATTGTCCTTATGGCTGTTGTCTCCAGTATCGTGACCAAATTCTATCTTGATAAATCTGCCCTATTATTCAAGACTATTTCCAGCAAACAGATTCCTCTGCTTATTGTATCCTCAAAATTGGCAAAAGAGACTAACGGTTTAATATTAAACGGATATGAAGTTATTATTACAAAAAACAATTTGTTGATTGACTCTATTTCACATAACACGACTTTGGAAATTGAAAAAATTCAGGAGATGATATTCGAGTTAAAATTGGCAAATATTAATGAAGTGCCGGAACTTTCTCTTAGAATTCAACAGATTGCCGATAATTTAAGTGAGCTTGAGCAGTTGGTAAAAGAGAATATTGAATCAAATACGCGTATTGTCCAGATTTTAATCTATATAAGACAGACAACGGAAGCACTGATTATGAGTGGACTGCAACGGGATGCATCATCGCGTTTTCTCAGAGAGTTATTTATACAGATATTCAGTCTGTTACGAGATGTGCCAAATATTTCGGATAACCAGCAATTTAAAGAGTATCAAAACCAGATATTCAGTTTGAAAAAAAGGGTTGATAATGAATTCAATAAGAGAAATTCTGATTCATCAAATCTATCAACCAGTAAGAATATGGAAACATGGAAGAATGAAAAAATAGAAACATGGAAGAATGAAAAAATAGAAACATCGAAGAATGAAAAAACAGGCACATTAAAGAATGAAAATATAAAAACATCAAATGTGACGGATTTAGAAATATCCGAGAGTATGGATTTAGAAATGTCAGAATTAGCACGTTACTATTTAGAGATTTTAAATCATTATGGTATAGGTGAGAAAGGCATTTTGGCTCTTGCTGAAACCCAATTGATGCGTAACACATTGATTCATAACAAATTGGCAGAGATTTCATTTTTGTCAGATGAACTGGTCAAACAGACTGGGCAGCTTTTTTCAAATGTCTCTAATGAGATTGAAACTCAAAGCCAAAAGGTTACTAATGAGATATATCTAATTGGAATGCTCTTTATGTTGATTCCAGTTCTCATTTTTATTAGTGCCATTTTTATCTTCATTTTTATACGCCGTTCCGTTATTCGTCGCATTTTATCCCTTGATCGGAAGATGAAAGCACATGTTCAGGGCAATCCTATTTATATTCCTATTGAAGGAAATGATGAAATAACAAGCATGGCAAAATCAGTGTCATTTTTTGTAGAAAAGCGTAATGAATATGAAACTACTTTGCAGGACGCAAGATTGGCGGCAGAAAGAGCGAATCAGGCAAAAAGTCTGTTTTTAGCAAAGATGAGCCATGAATTACGAACTCCATTGAATGCCATTCTGGGTTTTATTCAGCTTCTTATCAGAAAAAATCATCCATCTTTCCAAGACACGGAGTATCTTGACATAATTCGCAGTAATGGAGAACATCTTCTTTCCATGATTAATCAGATGCTTGATTTTTCTGTCATCGAAGCAGGACGGCTGGTAATAAAAGAATCTAATTTTGAGCTTCATACACTGCTGGATGAGATTAAAGATGCTTTTAAAATCAGGACAGTCAACAAAAAACTCTCACTGATCTTTGAGCGGGGAGACAATGTTCCTCATTTTATCCGAACAGATCCAGTAAAGCTAAAGCAGATACTTATCAATTTGCTTAACAATGCCTTTAAATTTACGGAAAAAGGGGGCATTATTGTACGTGTGGCATTTATTCCGCTACGGCTTTACTTTGAAGTCGAAGATTTGACATGCGGCTTAAATGCTCTTCAAACCTGCCAGTTCACAATGTACGCCTATACACTTGAACCTTTTCTCACAAAATACACTCCAAACTTCGTATTAAAACGCCTTATGCTATGGC
>JADGBP010000084.1 GCA_015231395.1 Desulfamplus sp.
AACGTTTGAAGGCTTCCTGATAAATCATATTGGATAATCGACCTTCATAGGATTGCGGTTGATGGATAGTTGCCATGACAAGTGAGGCAGGTAGTTCGGCACTGGCTATATTTGAAAAATATATGATACTAATGACGATATTGAGAATGGTCATGATAATATTTTTGATATTCAAGTTCATAGATTTTTCCTCATAAATTTTGGCATCTTTCATCCGACATTGAGCAGACCTAAATTTGAATATATTGTATTTTAGCAACCAACTAATACTGCATATTGTGCCTGAAAAATACGTTACACCAAAAAAACAGGCTTTATATTAATATTTCAAAGCAAAAAAACACAATATGAAGTGGTTGTAAAGTTCTAAAACAATATATGTGGTATGCTCAATGTCGGTTTCATATCAACCCAAAAGTAGTTTGCACTTTTTTTGAGGTGATTCCCAAAAATGAGGCGTTTGCTTAAGAAAGTGTAAACTGGAAAATGAAGGATGCCAATTTTTTATAATTCAGATCAAATAATTTTTCACATCATATCTTGACTGGCTGTGGTCTTCACATTTTGGTCATAGTTAGTTATAGGCAAAAATAACGAGCCTATCCCAAAAATATTTAACATTTTGAAATGATTGATATATTGAAAAATAGTATATTTTCAATCAACATAACAAAAATATTGAATAATCTGCAACTTTGAATCTGATTTTTGGGATAGGTTCACTATTAGGTGATGTTATTTGTGTCAAAATAGAGTCATTTTTTCTTCAATGGACATATTTAAAAAAAACTCTATGACCCTCCCTATATTACTACTTTATATTTTCTAAATACTCTTGTTCGTATTTTTCACGAAGCTGTTTTAACTCACCTGATTTTGTCATGCTCTGAATAATTTCGTCAACTTTTGGCACAATATCTTTGTTCTTTTCATTTAGATAGTGGAATAGATCAAGCGTTTCGAGTGTTCCTATAGGCACTATTTCACTGTTTTTTAATGTTTTAAGAACCGAAAGACCAACAATGGTGTTTGTAATTGCAATATCAGCTCTGCCAGCATCAAGAAATTTCATCATCATCTCAGAATTATCAATCACATAAACAGTCTCAATTCCTTCGGTAATATCTTGTGTGTGCTGGACACCTCTTACAATAACTATTTTGTATTTTTTGAGCTCATCTTTACTTTTAATAGTTATGTTGCTTGATTTTTTTGCAAACACAGTAGTCTCAAGAGAAGAGTAGGGTGTTGGAACTCTTACCATCATCTTATTTTTTTCTCCATAAGAGAAAATTCGTAAAGTTTCACCATCGCTTTTTCCAGTAGTTGCAAGCATTTTTGCTCTCTCTCCGGGAACTGCCTGAATATTAATAGCAATACCCATTTTATTATAAATATCTTTGAGCATTTTTTCCGCAACCACCTGCTCTGCAAGCCCGTCAATCATTACAAAATGATATTTTGAATTTTCACTAAAAGCATTAGAGACACTCATCACCACCACAGCAAATAGAATAATAATTTTTGTTAGGTTGCCAAAATCTTTTTTCATAAAAAACTCCTTGTACTGACTCTCGACACACTTAAAATGAAGCTCTCCGCCGCAAGCGACGGGAGTATGAACCCAAGCTTCGCAATCAAAGTAGTAGTAAATTGACCTCCTGCAAAGCTGAATTTTACTTCTTGATTTTATTGGATAAAAATTGAGTTCTGCAGGAAGTATAGTACTTATTTTATATAAAAACCCTTGTCTGCCTGGTACCCCATATCCATCATCAAAATATTACTCCATTTTACACTCGCCTTGTCAAAGAAATCTGTTGTTTGAATTTCTTTGAAAGCATTTTCCCACTGTTCAATGATCTCTTTATCTGTGCCTTTAGAAAGTAAAATATAGCTTGATGCTTCCTTAAAAACAAAAGCCTGTTTAACTTTATCCAGCGGTTGAGCTATTTCATTCATAACAGGTACTATTTCAAGATCAGATAGAGCTATCAAAGGAAATCTGTTCCCAAGTAATTTATTAACATTCATTACATGACTATTACTCTCGTCAATCTCAATTCCATTATCTTTAAAAAAACCTGCTCTCCAATCTCCTCGCATAACACCTACTTTGATTTTGGCACTCTTAATATCGTCTAAGCTATTGATAGTAATTGGATTGTCTGATGTTTTATAAAGAGTATGTTTACGGGTAATTACAGGCCCAATAAAATTAAATCCCAAACCAACTCTTTCCTGAGTTTTTCCACCTGTAAAAATAACAACATTAGGAGTTTTAAGAGCAATGAAATTATATGCTCTTGCCCAAGGCATAACTTCAATTGGTGCATCTTCACCAATTTTCTTTTTAATTTCATTAACAATATCGGTTGTTGTGCCAGAGAATTCACCTGCACGAGTGTAGTTTGTGGGTGCCTCTTCTGTGGTGAGTATCCTCACTTTGCCAGCTTGCACAGTCGGGACTACACCAAAACAAATAACAATAATCGAAACAATAACCGAGGTGATAAGTGATTTCATTAACACATTCTCCTTTTTTAAAAATTGTTTATTTTACGACACTACGATTCAACTTCAATGATCTCCTAAAACGCTATGCTATCTATAATACTTCACCTATAACATGCATAGGCTTGTTTGCATTAAAAACATCACGTATTTTTCTGTCAAGCTCGCCTATCTCTATTGGTTTCATTAACAAACCCTTAATACCCATAGACAGAACCTTCTCTTCCGACATGGTTCTGCTGAATCCTGTGCATAGCAATATTGGAATATCGTGGCGTATTTCGAGCAACTTAAGTGCAAGTTTATCTCCAGACATATTAGGCATTGCCATATCTGTAATGACCATATCAAATTTATCGGGGTTAGCACGAAATACTTCCAAAGCTTCAACACTGATCTTGATTGAAGTAACCTGATAGCCCAAACGTTCCAGCACCTCTTTGTACAATTCAATCAGAGCTTCTTCATCATCTACAATCAGTATCCTTTCACTTCCTCCCTGCATTATTTCTGTTTTGCTACCCGCGTTCTCTTCTTGAATGTGGCTAATAACAACAGGAAAATAGATAGTAAATTCTGTTCCTTTACCAACCTCGCTCTTCAGATGGATAGAGCCACCAGCATTTTTTACAATACCCTGAACAACTGACAGCCCTATACCAGTACCTTTACCCTGTTCCTTGGTTGTAAAAAACGGGTCAAAGATTTTTTCTTTTACATATTCAGGTATGCCTGTGCCAGTATCGGACACTGTCAAACAGGCATAGAGCCCTTTTTTAATACTCAGGTTCAGTGCGTTTTGATCATCAAGCTCAACCTCTTTCAGGGAGATTGTCATTATTCCTCCGTTTTCTTCCATTGCATGATACGCATTTGTTGCAAGATTCATAATCACCTGATGAATCTGCGTAGGATCAGCTTTGATTAATCCACACTCTTGTTTTATATTCTTCCTTATCTCAATTGTTGTTGGGATTGTAGAACGAATAAGGGACAATGCCTCTTTTAAAATATGTTGTATTTTCATCAAAATTAGCTCACCTTGTTCTTGGCGAGAAAAGGTGAGAATCTGTTTTACTAAAGATTTGGCTCTCGTGGCTGCTGAATGAATTTTATCAAGGCGTGATCTAAATGGAGTATCTTCAGGACTATCTTCTGATAACATCTCTGTATAACCAAGAATAGGAACAAGAATATTGTTAAAGTCATGAGCTATGCCACCTGCAAGAGTCCCTATGGCTTCCATTTTTTGAGCTTGCTGAAGCTGTTTTACTATCTGGTGTGTTTCGGTAACATCACTATAGGCAATTGCGACACCATACTTATCAAGAGGAATAGGGGCAGCAGTTACATTAAGCCAAACCACATCTCCACTATGTTTTTTCATAAACCCCATTTCAACATTTTGAATAATACGATTCTCCTTTAATGCCCTGACAGAAGCATATTCATCAACAGGCATGAAACTTCCATCTCCTCTTATGATTGTCCAACCTTCTTTATTAATTATTGATAGTCTCTTGTGTTCTGAATCAAAAATATTGAGCAGTTGCTCTGACATGGCATTGGTTTCAAGTATTGTTCCCTCATGGTCGGTGATAGTGATTCCAAGAGGGAATGATTCAAATAAAACACGATATTTCTTTTCACTCTGCCTTAATGAGTCCATCTGGTATTTTATTGTTTTTACCATTTGAATAAGAACATTTTCAAATTCCTGAAATTCAATATAAGGAAGAGAGAGTTTACATGCATCATAGTTACCTTCAGAATATTTCTGAACATGATTATTCAGGGCATTAAGAGGTAGTTTTAAATATCGTCTAATAAAAAAACCTGTGAAAAACAATAACGAAAGTAATACAAGAGTTGTCATTTTGCCAAAGTTCCATAATAACTCATTAAGATGCTTTTGAATCGATTGTGTTGTCAATTCAAGTTCAATTTCTCCAACCCTTTGTCTATTATAAAATATTGTGTCTTTCCTTTTAATGTATCTATTCTTATCCCTGTCAATTTTTCTTGTAGATGAATAGAGTACAACTCCAACACTGTTTCTAATCACTAAATAAGCAATATTATTGTTTTGGGAAATAGTGTTTCCAATTAATTCGACATTCTCCTGATTCAAATTCCATAAAGGAATTGTAAGGGCACAAACAAGAAAATTGAGGGTATTATCAGCTTCCCGTTCAAATTTTTTATCCACATCTTTTCTGGTATTGAGATAGATCATGATTGCAGACAGTAACGATATAATAGCCACAGTTGCTGCGAGGCTTAATGTCAATCGCAAGGCTATTGAATATCTCTTTGATGATTTATGAGTTAAAATTGGAGGCAATTTGTTGTGCGTATTATTTTGAATCATATTTGTTTTTTTATTATCATTTGTTCTGTTTTTGTTGATTCGTAATATTTAGAATAATATTTTTCTAAACATTTGGGGCAAATACCATGACTGAATTCTACTTCAGAGTGTGTGCAAATAAATTGTTCGAGTTGATTCCAATAGCCTTTATCATCTCTAATTTCTTTACAGTGCATACATATAGGTATAATTCCGCTTAACTGTTTGACCTGTTCATTTAACTCTTTTAACTGTCTGATTGTTTGATGATGCTCTTCTATTTCACTTCTTAATGATTCATTTGCTTCTACAAGCAATATCCTTTTATTATCCAAAAGATTACTTCCGATAACAATGAAAACTAACCCGACCCATGCTGCAAAACCGTATCCCAATAACAAAGTGGTGTTTATTGATTCTGAAAAATGCGGAAGAGTTACACTAATTCCTCCTCTGACGTCACCTTTTTTATAGCCTTGTTTGGCATGACACTTTAAGCAAGACTCTTCTACTATTAACGGTGCCATGTATCTGAAGCCATCTTTTGAATCATCACTAAAAAAATCACCTTGCTCTTTTGCATCAGATTCAAAGGATTCAAGCCATTTTTTTTCCCACTCTAATGGTTTGTTTTCAGGTCTTATTGGTTTAAGACTTGTGATATGAAATTGGATACCATACTCATTTCGAGAAGCAATTTCAGCAATCTGCCGAGTCATGTAAGCTGGATTAATTTTTGTTAAATCTATATTTTTGTCTGTAGAAAGGTCTCTTAGAGGGTCTTCAAGGTAAGAATTTGGATAAACATTTTTAGAAACAGGGACATATACACCGCCGTGCATTGCATTCCACGACCTTGTTATCAAAACCTGTTGAAAGAATGCCTTTGCTGTTTCAAAAGCAAGTCTTTTATTATCTATTCTGTCATCGATTATGTTCCAAAAATAAGAACCTCCAACTACAACGAGCCAGAACATAATCACAGCAACTGTTTCTTTTTTCATTTTTGAAATCAATTAAATTTTAAATGTCCCCACTATCTCTTTGAGTTTATCTGCCAAATCAGAAAGATTAAGAGCATTATCATTTACTCGTTTACTGTTTGTAGTGATGTCAGTTGCAGATATATTTACATGGTTAATATCTTGAGAAATGTGGCTTGATGCTTTACTAAGCTGACTCATATTTTCACCAACCTCACTAATACTATTAGATACATTGGCAATATTGCCAGAAATCTCTGATGTTGCAATGGATTGCTCCTCAACAGCAGATGCAATAGTAACAACTAAAAGATTGACATCTTCAATAACCTTTGCAAATCCTTGTATGTCAGCTACACTTCCATTGGCTATTGACTGCACATCTTCTATTTTTTTCTTTATTTCTTTTGTTGCATCTACTGTCTGAGTTGCAAGAGTCTTGATTTCAGAAGCAACTACTGCAAATCCTTTACCTGCCTCTCCAGCCCTTGCCGCTTCAATAGTAGCATTGAGTGCTAAAAGATTTGTCTGTTCTGAAATATCATTGATGACTTCCGTAACTTTGCCGATCTCCATGGCAGCTCTTCCAAGTTCAGACATACTATTTTTTGCATTATCAGCCTTTTTGACAGCTTGTGCAGAAATGCCTCTTGCGTTTTCTGAATTTTTTGCGATCTCATTTATTGTTGCACTCATCTCTTCTGTGGCAGTTGCTACCATATTGATATTATTTGAAGCCTCTTCCATAGCTGATGCAACTGCATTGATGTTGGCATTCATCTCTTCTGTAGCAGCAGCAACGCCTGTTGATTTTTCTGAAGCATCAGAAGAATCTGAAGATAAAACTTTAGCAAGTCCAACTAATGATTTTGAAGAGCCATCAAGAGTTTTTGCATTCTCAAATATCATTGTAATAAGCCTTTGCAACTTATCCATAAAGAGATTAAACGCTTTTGCAAGCTCTCCAAGTTCATCTTGTGAGGTTATTTCAAGACGCTTTGTGGTATCTCCCTCTCCTTGTGCAATGTCATTAAGGCTGTTTACAACCTGCTTGACAGGGTTGACAATTATTCTTCCAGCAATAAAGTAAACAGAAAAAGAGAGAATAATCAGCGTAACTATTCCAATTCCAATGCTTATATCTCTTTGGTTTTTTGCACATAAAAGAATTTCGTCAACAGGTCCAGAAATAGCCATAGACCATGAGATACCTGTATTGCCTATGTGAATAGGCGTAAATACAAATTGCGATTCAGTTTTTGTTTTAACGGATACAAAAATCTCAGAACTCTCTTTTGCATCTGTTATATTTTGAAGCGTCTCAGGAGAGACAAACTCCTTTATATCTTTCCCAACCATTGCTTCCACAGGATGGGCAATGATAATTCCACTATTACTGATCAAACTTCCATAGCCTGATTCATAAACTTTAACATCAGAGATCATCTCTCTCATTTTATCCATTGAAAAATCTACACCAGTAACTCCAACAACCTTGCCATCAATTTTTATAGGAACACAGACACTTATAACCGTTACCATTTTCCCGCCAATATCATAGGCAATAGGTTCCATAACAACCTCTTTACCTTTTGACTTTGGTTTTGTGTAGTAGCCGGTTGTTGTATTGTCATCATAATTAGAACAAGGCTCAATATGGATACCTCCAACACGATTCCAATATGGAATAAAACGACCTGTTGCATCGTGTCCCTCTTTATTCACATATTCAGCATCTTTTCCATCAAGAGCGTTTGGCTCCCAAACTGTCCATGCACCTAAATATTGAGGGCTTTGCTCTACAACTTCACGCAACATGCTGTGTAAAATTTCTCTGTCAGGCGATTTAGTCTGCTTTTTTAAGCCCGCAAATCCCAATGCAAGAGAACGTGCTGTTTCTAAAGCTCTACCAAGTTCATTATTGATTTTAGAACCAAAATAGTCTGCTTTTGCAAAAGTAAATTTCATGGCTTCATTTTTAGAAGACTTAAAGCCTTTTATGCTTATAATGCTGATTGAACATACTAAAGATAGAAATAAAATAGAACAAATTGACAATAAAAGTTTTCCTCTTAACCCTTTAATATATTTCATTTTTAAACCTTTAATAATAGTTGTCCAATCAGGAGTGTTAAATGTTATGTTAATGTCATTTTATTAAAGATTTGACAACTTTTTAAAAAAATTGTCAAATCTGTTCAAATCCATTTAAAGTATGAAATTTTTTACTCTGTTTTTAAACCATAACTTTCAAAAATTTTCTTGAACTCACCATTTACCTTAATCTCTGCAAGCCCTTTGTTAAATGCTTCAATAATCTCTTTACATCTTGGATTTGCAAGACCTGCTGAAATACGTAAATCAGCACTTGAAAAGGAGTTTTCTGTAAATTTGATTTTCTCCAGCATGGAAGCATCTTCTTTTGCTGTAACTACTCTTGCTACGATTTCATCTTCTAATGTGAGATCAACTCGTTTAGCTATAAGTTTTTTGA